>NZ_JAVFVN010000074.1:0-12872 GCF_030910085.1 Stenotrophomonas maltophilia group sp. RNC7
CGACCAACGGTCGGCACCCACCAAACCGGCATTCCGGTGGGTGCCGACCGTTGGTCGGCACGCCGTTTATTACCGGAAGCGTTCCTCGAAGAACTCATCCAGCGCCTTCCACGCGCGCTTGGCCGCCCGCTCGTTGTACTGGCAGCCCGGTGGGCTGTTGGCGTCGCGCTCGGCGAAGCAGTGCACGGCACCGCTGTAGTTGGTGAACTCCCAATCGACCTTGGCCGCATCCATTTCCTTCTGGAAAGCGGCGATGTCCTCGGCGGTCACGCTCCTGTCATCGGCCCCATTGAGCACCAGCACGGACGGATGGGTGCCACCGGCCTGCGCCGGCAACGGCGAACCCAGCCCGCCGTGCAGGCTGACCACAGCGGCCAGCGGCGCACCGGCGCGGGCCAGCTCCAGCACCGTGGTGCCACCGAAACAGAAACCGACCGCACCGATCCGGCTGGCATCCAGCGGCACCTTGCCGGCCTGCGCCTTGAGCACGTTCACCGCCTCCAGCGCGCGGGCACGCAGCAACGGTCGGTCGTTGCGCAGCTTGGTCGCCACCGGCCCGGCCTCGGCATCGGTCTTCGGCCGCACACCCTTGCCGTAGACATCGGCCACCAGCACCACGTAGTCGTCACCGGCCAGCTGCTTGGCCTTCTCGATGGCCGATTCGTTCACGCCCTTCCAGTTCGGCACCATCACCAGGCCGGGGCGCTTGTCATGCTCGCCATCGTCATAGACCAGCACACCACTGAAGGTCGTGCCCTGGTGCTTCCACTCCACCGGCTGCGTCTTCATCGCCGCCCAGGCCGGCATCGCCGCCAGCCCCAGCATCATCGCCACACCGCATCGCCAACGATTCATGCGCCTGCTCCGCAAGAAAAAGGGGACGGAGGGGATTAAGCCGTAATCGCCCCTCCCGCGTCGCATTCTGCATTGGCGGCGTGACGCAGGTGTGGTTGGATACGACTTAATCCCCTCCGCCCCCTTTTCTCGCATGAATCCTGTTGATCGCTTTCTGTCTGGCCTGATCCCGCGTTTGCCTGCCGAGGATGTCCCGCAGTGGGCACATGTCCAGGGCGCCAGCGCCGAGGACCTGCAGCGCCTGCGTGCGCAGTGGCCGCAGGTGCCGGACAGCCTGGTGGAACTCCTATCGCGCGTGGATGGCACCCACTACCGAGAGTACCCCGGCGGCAAGGTCTGCGTACTGATGCTGGGCTCGGACGTGGAGGACGGTGGCTACCCGTACTACCTGCGATCGGTCGCGCAGATCTTCGAGGACCAGCAGCGGTGGGACGACAGCATCCGTTCCATCTACGAAGAGTGGCTGGATGAGGAACCGGAGATTCTCGGCGAGGGCATCGACGCGGATCTGCCGATGAACCGCCGGCTGTGTTTCTCGCACTGCATGAACAACGGTGGCACGTCGACGCTGTACCTGGATTTCGATCCCGCGCCAGGCGGCACCGTCGGCCAGGTGGTGCGCTACCTGCACGATCCGGACAGCTATGCAGTCATTGCGCCGGGCTTCGATGCGTACCTGCAGGAGCTGATTGATCGCGATTACGCGTTCATCGATGAAGACGGATGAAGGCAGCCGAGCGTGGGCTCGGCTCTACAGTAGAGCCACGCCATGCGTGGATGACGACCTCACCCACGCTCGATCCAATGCAACGTGCCCGGCTCGAACGCCAGCAGATCCGCTGCGGCCAGCTGGCCACGCGGCCAGTGACGTTCCGGCGGCTTCGGCTGCCGGGCACCCACCGAACCGTCGTAGTCGCGCACCAGCAGGCCGATGCGCGCGGCCCCAGCCTGCAACAGCGCATCGATACGCTGCAACCACTGGCCGGCATCGTCCAGGGCTTCATCGCGGCGTGCCTGCTGATCCAGTTCATGCCGCGCCAACTGCGCCGCCAACGCGCGCGTGATCTTCGCTTCGCTCCAGCCCTTCTTCCGCCAGCGTTCGGCATCGCCCTTCCACTCCCGCTCGGCCCGCGACGAGGCCAGCGCGGTACCGCAATCGCAGTGCACGGCACTCAACCACGGCTGCCAACCGGGCCCGACCGCTGACTGCAGGCTGGGCGAATCCTGCGCGAACAGGCGCCGGCCACTGCGCTGCATGATCGCGGCGGCTTCAATGTGCGATAAGGATGCGGGCAGGAACAGGGTAATGAAGGTGCACACGCGGCTATCCGGGTCCGTCCGGGGATGCGCCCATGGTAACTCGCCGGGGTCAGAGCCCTTTCCTGAGGAAAGGGATCCGACCCCGATCCGGCGGATCAGGCGATGCCCAACCCCGGAATCGCGCTGATGCTGTCCGGATCGAATCCGGCCAGTTCGGCGAAATGGCGGCCACGCGCCACGTAATCGCGGTAGGCCCCGAAGCTTGGCGCACCCGGCGACAGCAGCACCACCCCGCCCTGCGCGCCCAGCGCCGTGCGCGCCAGTGCCATCGCCTCGGGCAGATCAGCGGCGGCGTGCAGGCCGAAGCGACCGGCGTCGGCCAGCGGCTGCAGCATCGTGTGGATGCGCGGGCCGTTGCTGCCCATGGTCACGATCTCCACCGGCGGCACATCGTGCGCCATGTGCTGCATGAAGTCGGTCCAGTCCAAGCCACGGTCGTGCCCGCCCACCAGCAGCGCGATGCGCTGCCCAGCAAAGCACTCCAGCGCGGCCAGGCTGGCATGCGGCGTGGTGCTGATCGAATCATTGACGTAGGTCAGGCCATGGGCCACGCCGATGCGCTGCAGGCGGTTCGGCAGCGGGCGGAAATCCTGCACCGCCGGTGCCAGCGCCACCGCGTCCAGCCCCAGTGCCTCCAGCGCGGCCAGCACCGCGCACAGGTTGCCGCGGTTGTGGCGGCCCGGCAGCGGCGTGTTGCGGGTATCGAACACCGCCTGTTCGCCGCGATGCACGATTTCGCCCCGCATATGCCAGCCCTGCGGCTGGTTGAACCAGACCACCTCACTATCGGGCAGCGACAGTGCCGCCAGGTGCGGATCGGCGGCATTGAGCACGGCAATGCGCGGCGCGGCTTCCGTCACCAGCCGCAGCTTGTCCTCGATGTAACGCTGTTCGCTGCCGTGCCAGTCCAGGTGTTCCGGGAACAGGTTCAGCACCACCGCCACCTGCGGGCGGGCGCCACTGCGCGCCACTTCACCAGTCTGGTAGCTGGACAGCTCGACGGCCCAGTACTCGGGCGCCGGCTGCGGGTCCAGCACCTCCAGCAGCGGCAGGCCGATGTTGCCGACCAGTCCGGTGCGATGCCCGGCCGCGCGCAACAGGTGCGCGACCAGCGCGGTGGTGGTGCTCTTGCCCTTGGTGCCGGTCACGCACACGGTGTCGTGCACGATGCCATCGTCGGCCGCGTGTTCGGCGAACCACAGCGCGGTGCCGCCGATGAAGGTGGTGCCCTGCGCTGCCGCCGCCAGCGCGATCGGCTGATAGGGACTGATCCCGGGCGATTTGATCACCACGTCGAACGCGGCCAGCGCTTCAGCAGAAGGCTCGCCACGGACGTCCAGCGCGCCCTGTGTTTCCACGCGTGCGGCCCCGACTTCGGCGGCCGGGCAGAACAGGCTCAGCGGCAGCGTGGGCAGGCGCTCACGCAGCACCGCAAACGCGGCGCGGCCCTCGCGGCCCCAGCCCCACAGCGCGACGCGCTTTCCTTCAAGCTTCGAAATCTTCACGCACCCGTTCCCACAGCGCAGCCGGAACGCGGTGCTCGCCCTGCAGTTGCAGCAGCGGTGCCAGTTCCAGTTCGGCGGCATCCAGCTGCGGCTGGATCTCGTTGCAGAAGCGCTTCACCAGCACGTCTTCCTTCCACTCCGGGCGCTGCGCCAGCGTCGCCATCGCCGCACGCGATTCGCGGCCTTCACCCACGCACTCGAACGGCTTGTGGTCCTGGAATTCCAGCAGCGCATCGAAGCCACCGGCCTGCTCGGCATCGTCCAGCAGGTTGCGGCCGAAGATGCGCACCAGGCGCGTCTTGGGCATGAACGGGGCCAGCGCCAGGAACACGAAATGGCACTTAGGGCAGACGCCACACCAGCGGTTCACCGGGCGCTCGCCGAGGATGTGGAAATTGCGGTTGCAGCTGGAGAAGTGCGCGTCGTAGAAATCAGTCTTGGCGAACTGGCGGGCCACCGCCAGCTCGGACATCGGGCGCAGCAGCGAGTAGTACTGCAGGTCCGCCGCCACGTACTTGCGCACATGGCTGCCGAACGCCTGCTCGCAGGCCCAGCCCTTGGACCACTGGTGATTCACTTCGCCGGTGCCCGGAATCTGGCTGCCGTAGCTGGCCGAACGCTCGTTGGAGAACACGACCTGGTCCACGCCGTGCAGCAACGCGGCCAGCACCATGATTGCCGAGTTCACCACCGTCACCGGGATATGGCCGTTCCAGGCACCCTGGCGGTTGAGCTCGAACAGTTCCGGTGCCAGCGTGCGGCCCAGGTTCAATGTCGGCAGGCCGGTGCGCTCGGCGCACGCACGGATCAGCTGCGAGCCACCGATCCAGGTCACCGTCTCGTCCACGCCGGCACGGCGCAGCGCTTCGATGCTGACCAGCGAATCCTTGCCGCCGCCGATGGCCACCAGCGCGTGCGGCCGCAGGCCCAGCGCCGGCGCCTGCACGGCCTCGCCCTGCACCGGCAACCGGAAGCGGCCGCGCAGGTTCAGGCCGTTGCGGTAGGCGAATTCGCCCAGGCCATTGAGGTAAATGGTCTCCACCAGTGCGGCGGTATCGGCATCGATGCTGTAACTGTCGATGCTGACCGTATCCGGTACGCCGGCCTTGTAGTAGCTGACGCCGGCGATCAGGTGCAGCAGCTGCAGCGCACGCTGCACGGCGGCGGCGCGCGCCTCGTCCAGCACGAACGGGGCGCCGGGCACGGTGATGGTTTCCACCATCTCCGGGCCGTCGTCGAAGGCGTAGACCAGCCGGGCCACGCCGGTATCCGCCGCGAAGTCGCAGCGGACGAAGCGGAAGCGGGAAACCTGGTGTTTGTCGAAAGCAGTCATGGTGTATCCGGTCAGGCACGGGTCCGCGCGAGGGCGCGGGGCGTGTCGGTGGGCGGGTGCAGGGCGCGGGCGGTGTTCATTCGATCACGTCTTCGCGCGGCAGCATCCGCTGGTTGTAGGTGTTGGCCATCACATAGCCGTAGGCACCGGCATCGGCGATCAGCATCACGTCGTCCGGCGCGGTCGACACCGGCAGCTTGCGGCGCTTGCCAAACACATCGCTGGATTCGCAGATCGGGCCGACCACGTCGAACGCCGCTTCGGCATAACCGCCCTGGCGGCTGAGGTTCTCGATGTCATGCCAGGCGTCGTACAGCGCCGGGCGCATCAGTGCGTTCATGCCGGCGTCCAGGCCGACACGGCGCACGCCGTCCTTTTCCACCACCTGGGTGGCATGGGTCAGCAGCACGCCCGATTCGGCCACCAGGTAGCGGCCCGGCTCGATCGCCAGGCGGAATGCCGGGTGCAGTGCCTTTACCTCGGCCAGGCCCTCGGCCCAGGCGTCCAGGTCGAAGGGTTCGTCTTCATCGCTGTACGGAATCGGCAGGCCGCCACCGATATCGATGGTCTGCACGCTGCCGATGCGGCGGGCGAAACCGGCCAGCTCATCGCACATCAGGCGCCAGTGCTGCGCGGTTTCCACGCCGCTGCCCAGGTGCGCATGCAGGCCCACCACGCGGCTGCCCAGTTCGGTGGCCGCGCGCACGAACTCGTCGACGCGGGCGATCGGCAGGCCGAACTTGGACTCCTTGCCACCGGTGCGGACCTTGGCGTGGTGGCCCTCGCCCCGGCCCAGATCGACGCGCAGCCACAGCTCGCGATTGCGGAACAGGTCCGGCCAGCGCTGCAGCGCTTCCACGTTGTCGACGGTCACGGTCACGCCCAGCGCAAACGCCGCCTCGTACTCGCTGCGCGGGCAGAAGCTGGGGGTGAACAGCACGCGCTTGGGCGACAGTTCCGGCAGGTGCTGGAACACATGCTTCAGCTCGCCGTGCGACACGCACTCCAGGCCGAAGCCTTCGGCTTCCAGCAGCTGCAGGATGGCCGGGTGGCTGTTGGCCTTGATCGCGTAGTAGCGCTGGTCGATCGGCTTGATCGCGGCCAGTGCACGGGCGCGGGCGCGCACCGTCGGCAGGTGATAGACGTAGCGCGGCGTACCGGCATCGGCCAGCTGCAGCAGGTGCGCACGCTGACCGCGCCACCACGGCGTGCCGCGCGGGCGCACGGTGCCGGCAATCTCACGCCAGCGCGGGCCGAACACTTCGGTCTCCTCCACCGGCATCGCGCCGCTGTCGATCAGCTCTGCGTGCAGGATTGGCAGCAGGCCATCGGCATCGGCCTCGTCGATGACGAAGGTCAGGTTCAGGTCGTTGGACGACTGCGAGATCATGTGCACGCGCTCGCGGCCGAAGGTGGCCCACACGTCCGACAGCTTGTGCAGCAGCGACCGCATGCCGCGGCCCACCAGGGTGATCGCCGCGCACGGCACGATCACCTTCACCTTGCAGATCTGCGACAGGTCGGCCGACAGCGCGGCCAGCACATCGGTGTTGACCAGGTTCTCGGACGGGTCCAGCGACACGGTGACGTTGGTCTCGGCCGAACCGATCAGGTCCACCGACAGGCCGTGCTTCTTGAACAGGTTGAACACATCGGCCAGGAAGCCGACCTGCTGCCACATGCCGATGCCTTCCATCGACACCAGCACGATGCCATTGCGGCGGCTGATCGCCTTCACCCCCGGCACCGGTGCGGCGCTGCCATCGATGCTGGTGCCCGGCAGTTCCGGGCGCTCGGTATCGAGGATGGCCATCGGCACGCCGGCATCGCGGCACGGCTTGATCGAGCGCGGGTGCAGCACCTTGGCGCCGGTGGTGGCGATTTCCTGCGCTTCGTAATAGTCCAGGCGGGTCAGCAGGCGTGCGTCCGGCACGTCCTTCGGATTGGCGCTGAACATGCCCGGCACATCGGTCCAGATCTCCACCCGGCTGGCGCCGAGCAGCGCACCGAAGTACGCCGCCGAGGTATCCGAGCCACCACGGCCGAGGATGGCGGTACCGCCATCGGCATGCCGCGAAATGAAGCCCTGGGTGATCAGCAGGCGGGTCGGCTGCGCGCGGAAGCGCTGCATCCACTCCGCGTCGGCGCGCCACTGGCAGTTCACCGACAGCCGCTGCGACCAGTCGCTCTGGTTCGGCTGCGGCGGCATCGCGTCCAGCCACTGGCGGGCATCCATCCAGCCCATGTCCAGGCCCGAGGCGCGCAGATAGGCCGCGCCCAGGGTGGAGGACAGCAGCTCGCCCTGGCCCAGCACTTCGGCCTGCCAATCCAGCGGACGGGTGACCGCCCGCGCATCGTCGAGCAGGCCCTGCAGCGCCGCCAGCCGTTCGGCCAGCACCTCGCGGCCCAGGCCGAGTTCGGCCAGGAAGCCCTCATGGCGCTCGACAAGCGCTGCCACACGATCACCGCTGTCCGGCGCGCCGTCGGCAATCGCGGTCAGTTCGTTGGTGACCCCGGACAGCGCCGATACCACCACCAGCACGCGCGATCCGGTCTCTTCCGCGCGTTTTTTCGCCAGCTTCCCGATCGTGTCCCAGCGGTGACGACGCGACACCGAAGTGCCGCCGAACTTCAGTACGATCCAACGATCGACAAGGGGGGAAGCTGACATGGATTGGCTATGTAGAATGTGGGGAAGCCGCCCTCGGGGGCGGAACCTTTGATTCTAAGCGCAATATCCCCGTAGATGGCCGTCCTCCGTTACCTGCAGCTCGATGTCTTCGGTCCCCGCCCCGGAACCGGCAATCCACTGGGCGTCATCCTGGACGCCGACGCGCTCTCCAGCAGCCAGATGCAGGCCCTGGCCGCCTGGCTGAACCTGTCCGAGACGGTGTTCTTCCTGCGCCCCACCGCGCCCGGCGCCGATTACCACATCCGCATCTTCACCCCGACCCGTGAGCTGGCCTTCGCCGGCCACCCCAGCGTCGGCGCCGCCTGGGCGGCGGTGACCTGCGGCCTGGCCCAACCGCGCGCCGGCGCCCTGCTGCAGCAATGCGCGGCAGGGGTGCTCCCAGTACGGGTGAGCGGCCCGGCCGAGGCACTGGAGATCCAGCTGGCCAGCCCGCCGGCACGGCAACTGGACACGGAGGCAGGCGGAGCGCCCGCCGCGCTGTTGGCGCTCGCTGCCGACGGGCAGGTGCCGGAACTCTGGGACAACGGCGCACGCTGGTGGCTGCTGCCACTGCGCGATGCCGACGCCGTGCGCAGCCTGCTGCCGGACATGGCCGCGCTGGCCGACTGGAGCCTTGCCACCGATGCCACCGGCGTGGCGGTGTTCGCCGATGAAGCCGGCACCGGCCACACCCGCGTGGTGCGTGCCTTCTGCCCCGCTGATGCGCCCGCCGTGCCCGAGGATCCCGTGACCGGCAGTGCCAATGCACTGATAGGCGCCTGGCTGCGGCAGCACAATGCCCTGCCCGGCCGCGAGGGCCGCTACGTGGCCAGCCAGGGCCGCGAAGTCGGTCGCGATGGTCGCGTGCAGGTACAGGTCGATGCGCAGGGCACGGTATGGATCGGCGGCCAGGTGCAGCCGGTCATCGACGGCCAGATCCGTTGGCTGTAGAGCCGAGCCCACGCTCGGCTGCTTCTTCTCACACCCCGACACAGCCGAGCATGGGCTCGGCTCTACAACCGCGCGTTAAGCTGCGCGCCACCCGATCCTGGAGTTTCGCCCCGATGACCACCCGCCGTTTCCTGCAGCTGGATGTGTTTTCCCCGCGCGCCGGCGCTGGCAACCCGCTGGCCGTGGTACTCGATGCCGATGGCCTGGACGATGCCAGCATGCAGGCCATCGCGCGCTGGACGCGCCTGCCCGAGACCACCTTCGTGTTCCCGCCCCAGGCTGCCGGTGCCAGCTACCGGCTGCGCATGTTCAGCCCGCAGAAGGAAGTGCCGTTCGCCGGCCACCCCAGCGTCGGCACGGCGCATGCGGTGCTGCAGGCAGGCCTGGCCACACCGATCGACGGCGTGCTGGTGCAGGACGGCATTGCCGGTGTCCTGCCGCTGCGCGTCAGCGGTGAGGGCGCGCAGCAGCGCATCGCCATCCGCACCCCGCGCGCGCAGCTGGCCGAGACGACCGAGGTCACCGATCCTCGCCTGCAGGCCGCACTGAAGGGCTGGCCGCTGGGCACGCTGCCGCCGGCACGCATGCAGGGCGGACGCAGCTGGTGGGTGGTTCAGGTGGCCGATGAAGCGGCATTGCGCGCGCTGCGCCCGGACTGGGACGCGGTGGCTGCGCTGGCCGAGTCCACCGACAGCATGGGCGTGTTCGCCTATGCCTTCAGCGATGGCAGTGAGGGATTCGATCTGGCCGTGCGCGCTTTCGTCGGCAATGGTCGGCGCTTCGAGGACGCCGCCTCGGGGGCCGCCAATGCAGTGCTGGCCGCGTGGCTGGACCTGCGCGACGCGCTGCCACGTGGCCGTGCACCGTTCGAAGTCAGCCAGGGCCGCGAAGTCGGCCACGATGCACGCCTGACCCTGCGGGTCGACGAGGACGGCGAGGTCTGGTCGGGCGGCCAGGTGCAGACCGTCATCACCGGCACCCTTGATTGGTAAAGGGATACTGTAGAGCCGAGCCCACGCTCGGCTGCTCTTCGGCCAGATCACGGGAGCTGCAGAAGCCGAGCATGGGCTCGGCTCTACAGATGCGCCGGCTCAGCCCAGCTCGGCTTCCAGGCTGATCGGCACGGCGCTCAGTGCCTTGGACACCGGGCAGTTCTGCTTGGCGTCATCGGCAATCGCACGGAACTGCGTCGCGTCGATGCCCGGCACCACCGCCTTCACCTTCAGCCGGATCTGCGACAACTGCGGACCGCCTTCCAGCGACAGGTCGACCTTGGCTTCGGTGTCCAGCGAGGTCGGGGTGAAGCCGGCTTCGCCGAGCTTGGCTGACAGCGCCATGGTGAAACAACCCGCGTGCGCGGCGGCAATCAGCTCTTCCGGATTGGTGCCCTTTTCGTCGCCGAAGCGGCTGTTGAAACCGTAGCGGGTCTTGTCCAGCAGCCCACTCTGCGGCGTGCTCAACTGCCCCTTGCCCGTCTTCAGATCGCCTTCCCAGTGCGCGGTGGCGTGTCGCGAGATTCCCATTGTGCTGCTCCTGCGTGGCGGTGATGAACGGCTACCCTCGCACGCCACGCGTTAGCCCTGCGTCGCTCCGCCGCACGCCGGACGTCGCCCCCGAGCCCGGCGCGTGGACACTTCCGCGCCAGCCCGGAACGCATTTTCCTCTTGTTTTCAGTGGTTTCGCGCACCCCACCGATCGGCGGGCGCCGGCGATCGAACACGCTGGCGTGCCCCCATCCCCCACCGCCGGCCATGTACTGAATCGGCCTGGATATGAAAAAACATGCACTTTCCGCGCTTCGGGCTATTGGCGGCGCCCAAGAGTTGCCCTACATTGCGCTTGCCGACGGGGTTCGGCGCCGACCAAACAACCAACCGTTCACGGAACAGGAAACCATGGCAAAGACCGCTAAGAAGGCTGCCCCGAAGAAGGCAGCGAAGAAAGTCGCGACGAAGGCAGCCGCCAAGCCGGCCGCTCCGAAGCCGATCAAGGAAGTGCTGACCAAGTCCGGCCTGGTTGCACACATCGCTGAAGCCTCCGGCGTCATCGCCAAGGACGTCCGCGCTGTGCTGGCCTCGCTGGAAAGCGCCGTCGCCTCCTCGGTGCACAAGAAGGGCGCTGGCTCCTTCACCCTGCCGGGCCTGCTGAAGATCACCACCGTCAATGTGCCGGCCAAGCCGAAGCGCAAGGGCATCAACCCGTTCACCAAGGAAGAGCAGTGGTTCGCCGCCAAGCCGGCCACCACCAAGCTGAAGGTGCGTCCGCTGAAGAAGCTGAAGGACGCCGCGCTGTAAGCGCGCGCCCCAACGTGGATTCCGACGGGACGGCTCTGGCCGTCCCGTTTTTTTTTTGCGTGCCCGGCGGTAGATCCACGCCATGCGTGGATGCGTCGCGCTGCGGCAATCCGCAACACAGCGTTGCCGCCTCCCCGGGAATGCCCGTACAGGCCCGTCACCACTGGCCGAGCGCAGCCTGGGCAGGTGCTGGAACGTACCGGGTGGAACACTGCGTGCAGCGCCGGCCGTCGCCTCAGGCCGTGGCCTTGCCTATGGTGGGCACATCCTCCACAGCTACGGCGAGCACACCCTCATGGCCAGCCCCTCCACCCGCTACCGGATCTCGGTGACCCCCATCGAAAAGGACGGGCTGCAGTGCACAGGGCGCTGCACCATCGAACTGGAGCATCGCGCCAGCCGCGACCTGATGCGCCTGCTGGAGGCGGCCCCGCGTACCGCCGGTATCAGCGGCGACGAGCGTGCGACCCTGGTGATCGCCACCCAGCTGCTGCGCGACATCGTGCAGCGCCATGCCGAGACCGGCGGCCACGCACTGGCGGCCATCGCCGGCCAGGTCCTGCCAGCGCTGGACGCTCTGGATCAGCTGCCCTCCTCCCGCTGATCCCGGCGCAATCGCTACACTGCCACCCTCCAGGTTGCCTCGGGGAGGAGGCAGACATGCGCAGGATAATGTTGCTGATCGCCCCCCTGGTGCTGCTGGGCTGTTCACGCCCGGCAGCACAGACGACCGGCGACATCGCGGCAGCGTCCGCTCCCGTCGCTGCTACCGCAGCCGTGGACACCCGCACCGGCCCCGATCCCGCAGCAGTGCAGGCAAGTGAAATGCCGGTGCTGTCCGCTGTCGCCGACGATGCCGAGCCGCCATCGACGATGCTCAACCGCTACGTAGCGGCATTGCTCAACCGCGACCGCGCCGCCAGCGATGCCGCCTGGACGATCCCGCCCAGCGACCCGCGGCATGCGGACGACGCCGCGCTGCGGCAGCTGCAGGACCTGCGCACCCTGCGCCTGCACAGCGATCCCCCGGTCGCCCGCGACGACCGGCAGCCACCGCAGCTGCTTGAAGTGCCGGTGCAGATCCGCGCGGTCACCGCCAACGGTACATTCCGCTTCGGTGGCTGGTACCGCGTGCAACCCAGCAGCGACGGCAGCGCCTGGCAGATCCAGTCGGCGCAACTGCGTCCAATGCTGGACTGAACCGTTACAGCCGCATGCACGCGCGATTCAGCCTGCACGGCTACTCTTTGATCCATCCATTCCCTGCCATCGGTCACCGCCATGCGCCTGCGTTCCCTGATGACCCGCCTCGCTGCCTCCACCGTACTGATCGCCGCTGCGATCGGCGCGCAGGCGGCTCCCTCCATTTCCGGCCGCGAACTGTCGGTGGGTGCCAGCGACGTCCAGCAGTACCTCGATGGCAGCTTCCCGCGCACCCAGGACGCCCTTGGCGGCCTGATCTCCCTGACCATGAGCCATCCTCAGCTGAGCCTTCCGGCCGGCGAGCGCTTGAACCTGGGCATGGACGTGGCACTGGCCACCGCCGGCGGCAACCCGGCCAAACTGGGTACGGTCAAGCTCAGCAGCGGCCTGCGCTACGACGCGCAGACCCAGGGCTTCCACCTGCAGCAGCCCAGCGTGGACGACTTCACCCCGGCCAACCAGGGCGGCCGCCTCGACTCACGCACCCGTGGCCTGCTCAATGCCTGGCTGAGCGACTACGCCCAGCGCGAACCGATCTACAAGCTGGATCCGGCGGTGGCCGGGGTGCTCGGCGCGCTTCAGGTACAGGCGGCACAGGTCAAGAACGGCAAGCTGGTGGTCACCTTCAACCAGAACCTGGGCAACCTGGTGCCGGCAGGCCTGCTGGGCAAATAAGGTAGTGCCGGCCGCCGGCCGGCCCTACCGGTAGAGCGGATCACGCGGCCAGCGCTTTTACCACC
>NZ_JAVFVN010000077.1:0-807 GCF_030910085.1 Stenotrophomonas maltophilia group sp. RNC7
ATTGCTATCTTTAACAACGTAAACATCCCTTACACCTGTTTTTTCATTGTCTAAAGCTAACTTAATTTGATTGTAATAGTTATCATCAATACTAATGGTGTGAGAATAGCCATGCACTAAACTATTATCACCTAGAGCCAAATTTAAAGTTAGTTCTTCCAGATCCTTAAGCTCTATAGCTCCAAAATTATCTCTTAGACAGTACTTTTTACCAGTAGCCATAAGGTTATCTGAAATAGCTGTATAAACTATATCTAGCCAAGTCTTATCCCATTGAGCAGAAGTCGGAAGTATAAATTTAGTATCGGCCAAAGCTCCTGTCTTTAGATTAAAGTAGTTACACATCTTTTTTACTACATTTGTTACCGTTTCCTTTTCTACGACAATAGTATCTTTAGTTTTACAGTATCTAAGCTGGTCATAAGCAATTACTGTTATTTCCTTACTTTCATTTCTTTCAACTTTGAAAACATATCCTTTAAATATCTTCTCATTATCATATTTAAAGCTGATTATACTTCCATTAGTTATTATTAAATCATCATTCAAATAACTAAACTCAAATTTAGAGCATCCATCGTTAAATCGTTCATTTAGTTTCACTTTAGTTACTAGCTGTGATATTTCATAAATTTGTCCGTTTGTTTCGACTATAAATTCCATCATGGTATCACCAACTTTTGTCCTGGATATATGAGATTCGGATTCTTAACTTTATCTTTGTTTGCAGCATGGATTTTAGGCCATTTTGCACCATTGCCATAGTATTTTTTAGCAATAGCCCACAAACTATCGCCACTTTTAACT
>NZ_JAVFVN010000361.1:0-114330 GCF_030910085.1 Stenotrophomonas maltophilia group sp. RNC7
ACTACAACCAAGAGCGAATCAGATTGAAATTGAAGGGGCTAAGCCCGGTAAAGTACCGGGAACAGGCCCAAGCAGCCGCCTGACCCCACCGTCCAAGTCTCGGGGGTCACTTCATGGATGGGTTTACGGCGTGTCCTGCCCAGCCGCACCCTCCGCCTCCCAACGTATCAGGAAGGCGCTGCTTTGGCTTTGGCTGTGGCTTTGAGCTTCGAAAAGCGGACCGGCGGGCCGCAGGCCCGCCAGCGACACCCTCACCCGGCAACGATGTACTGCTGCAGTTGATCCAGCTCCCGCCGCTGCGCATCGATCACCGACTTCACCAGGTCGCCGATGGAGATCACCCCCAGCACCTGCGCGCCCTCCACGACCGGCAGATGGCGGATGCGATAATCGGTCACCAACTGCAGGCAATGCTCCACCTGCTCGCCCGGCGACACCGTCACCACCTGCGACGTCATGATCTCTGCCACCGCCGTATCGCGCGAAGAGCGATCACGCAACACGATCTTGCGCGCGTAATCACGCTCGGACAGGATTCCCACCAGCCGCGGGCCGTCCATCACCAGCACCGCACCGATGCCCTTTTCCGCCATCAACCGGATCGCATCGATCACCGCCGCATCCGGCGCGACCGCATGTACTTCAGGAGACTTGCCGTCCAACAGTTGCCGTACCGTGGTCATCTGCCTGCCCTCCCAGGGTGGGTTGCGGGACCGAGTCTGCCACGGACGATGCTAGCCAGGCGTCAACCAGGTACAACGGCCGCTGCTTGGACTCCTCGTACAGCCGCCCCAGGTACTCGCCGATCAGGCCAAGCGCGATCAGCTGCACGCCGCCCAGGAACAGGATCACCGCCATCATCGTCGGCCAGCCCGCCACCCGGTCGCCATACAGCGCCGCCTTCACGATCACCCACAGGCCGAACACGAAAGCGACGGCCGCGGTTGCCAGCCCGAGGTAGGTCGCCGCCCGCAACGGCACGGTCGAGAACCCGGTGATGCCTTCGAGGGCGAAATTCCACAGCCGCCACAGGCTGAACTTGCTGCTGCCGGCCACACGTGCGTGGCGGTGGTAGGGCACGGCGATCCGCTTGAATCCCACCCAGCTGAAAAGTCCCTTCATGAAGCGGTGGCGCTCGCGCATCCCGCGCAGGGCGTTCAGCGCGCGCGGTGACAGCAGGCGGAAGTCCCCGGTATCGGCCGGAATCGGTGTCCGCGACAGGCGGCCCATCACCCGATAGAACATCGCTGCCGTGGCCCGCTTGATCCAGGCCTCGCCATCGCGGGCCATGCGCGTGCCGTAGACGTTGTCATGCCCTTCGCGCCAGCGCGCGACGAACTGCGGCACCAGCTCCGGCGGGTCCTGGCCGTCGGCATCGAGGATCATCGCCGCACCCTCGTGCACCAGATCCAGGCCGGCGGTCAGCGCCGCTTCCTTGCCGAAGTTGCGCGACAGCTTCAGCGCCGATACGCGTGCATCGGCCTGGGCCAGCCCGGCGATCACGTCCCAGGTGCGGTCATGGCTGCCGTCGTCCACATAGAGGATGTGACCGTCGATGTCGGGCATGCCGTCGAGCACCGCGCACAGCCGTGGATGCAGCAGCGGCAGTGCCAGGGCCTCGTTGTAGGCGGCGATGACGAAGGTAAGCCGTTCGCGGGTCATGGCCGGATTGTACGTTGCCGGCAGGCGCCCGGCCCGTCGCCTGCCAATTGCAGCGCCGGGCTCAGTCCTCCGACAGATAGGACGCACCACCCAGCTGACGCGCCTGGCGTTGGATCCACGCGGCCCGCCGCTGCACATACGGCCCAGGCTTTGCCGCGTTGTAGCGACGCGGTGCCGGCAACACCGCGGCCAGGCGCGCGCTCTCGGCCGGACTCAGCCGGGCCGCGTCCTTGCCCCAGAATTTCTGCGCTGCCGCTTGCGCGCCATACACACCATCACCGAATTCGGCAATGTTGGCGTACATCTCCAGGATCCGCTCCTTTGGCCACAGCGCCTCGATCAGCACCGTGTACCAGACTTCCAGGCCCTTGCGGATCCAGCTGCGGCCCTGCCACAGGAACAGGTTCTTGGCCACCTGCTGGCTGATCGTGCTGGCGCCGCGCAGGCGCCCGCCCCTGGCGTTGTGGTCGCGCGCCTTTTCGATGGCCTGCAGGTCGAAGCCGTTGTGGTCGGGGAAGCGCTGGTCCTCGGCCGCCACCAGCGAGATCGGCAGGCTCGGTGCCATCTGGTCGAGGTCGCGCCACTGGTGATGCAGCCGATAGGACCAGTCGGCCTCGCCCAGCGCCTCGCCATAGCGCCACAGCATCACCATGGACACCGGCGGGTCGATGAACCGCAGCACCAGCACCTGCAGACAGCTGAAGGCGGCCAGCAGCACCGGCAGCCACAGCAGCCGCTTCCAGCGCCAGCGTCGCCGGCGCGGCGCGGCGACCACGGCCTCTACCTTGTGCTGCTCTCCCGCTGCCCCCATTACTGGTGCATCCTTCTTCTGTCTGGTTGTCGGCGCATTATCCGGCAACCGCCCCCGTTTACGCGCGATGTGAGCCGATGACCGCCAACCCCGATTCCCTGATCCGTTTCCTGCTCCCCGACGCCGGCGTGCGTGGCGTGCATGTGCACCTGCAGGCCACCTGGCAGGAAATCCTGTCCCATGCCGCCTACCCGGACG
This sequence comes from Stenotrophomonas maltophilia group sp. RNC7, assembly GCF_030910085.1. Taxonomy (NCBI): domain Bacteria; kingdom Pseudomonadati; phylum Pseudomonadota; class Gammaproteobacteria; order Lysobacterales; family Lysobacteraceae; genus Stenotrophomonas; species Stenotrophomonas maltophilia group sp. RNC7. Next base: position 2,672 of record NZ_JAVFVN010000361.1, read on the forward strand.
CCGCTGCCGAACTGCTTGGCGAGGCCTGCGTCGCCTCGGCGCTGTTCACCGGCCACACCAAGATCGACGGGCGCCTGTCGGTGCAGCTGCGCAGCAGCACCGCGCTGCGCACCCTGTTCGCCGAATGCACCGCCGCCGGCACCCTGCGCGGTATCGCCCAGCTCAGCGAGGGTGGCGACGCACCGCGTGACCTGTCCCGCCTCGGTGATGACGCAATCCTCGCCATCACCATCGAGAACCCCGGCCTGGACCCGCGCGAGCCGCAGCGCTACCAGAGCCTGGTCGCGCTGACTGCGCCGGAACTGGACGAGGCCTTCGAGGACTACTTCCGCCAGTCGGAGCAGCTGCCGACCCGCCTGCTGCTGGCGGCCGACCGCAACGGTGCCGCCGGCCTGCTGCTGCAGAAGCTGCCGGGCGACGAAGGCGACGAGGATGGCTGGGCCCGCGCCAGCGCCCTGTTCGAAACCCTGGGCAAGGCCGAACTGCTGGCGACCCCGGCCGAGCAGCTGCTGCACCGCCTGTTCCACGAGGAGCGGCCGGAACTGCTGGGCGACAAGCCGCTGTCCTTCGCCTGCTCCTGCTCGCGCGAGCGGGTGGCTGGCATGCTGCAGTCATTGGGCGAGGACGAAGCCCGCGCGGCCGCCGAGGCCACCGGCGCCGTCGAGGTGCGTTGCGAATTCTGCGGGCGTGAGTATCACTTTCCATTGACGGAGTTCGGCATACTGTTCCACGGCGCCCAGGGGGCTGTAGCGGCGCCTGAACGACTTCAGTAAACGGCAGTCTTGTACCTGGGGAGGATCAAGGCTTGTTAAGAATTCATAAACACCCTAGGATCGAGTTCCCGTCCCCACGGGAACTTCCGTTGTCCGTCCCTGTCTGAACTGGTCCGATGCGTACCTTCCTGCGTCTACCGCTGGCCCTGCTGATCGCCCTTGGCGCGATCACGGGCGTGCATGCGCAGAGCAAGGACACCCGCACCGTGTTGCCGGTATGGAACAAGGGCAGCGGCAAGGTCGAGGCGCTGCTGTACCTGGAGCCGACCGGCGAACAGGCAGCCGGCGCCCGCTGGCATTTCGGCCGCAATTCGCTGGACGCAGCCTTTGGCCTGTCCTCCGGCGATTCGCTGGGCCTGCTCTGCAACAGCAGCAGCGGCACCAGCATCAGCGGCCTGGCCAGCCATTGCATGCTGGCCAGCCTGGGCGACGAGGATGATCTGAACAGCCGTCGTTTCAGTGGTACCGCCGCGTTGAACCGGGGCAACAGCCGCTTGGGCATCACTGCCGGCACCGGCCGTGAAACCCTGCCCGCCTGGTTGTCGGGCCCGAACAAGACGCCCTCGCTGCGCGCCGAGCAGAACGATCTGACCGTGTTCGCGCAGAAGAACATTGGCCGCGAAGGCTTCGTCTCCATCGCCGGTACCTACGCCAAGGCACGCCTGGTACCGTTGGCCGACGCTTCGCCGGCCATCGTCGATCGCTGGGACAGCAAGAGCCTGAGCATCGGTGCCGGTTACGGCAACTTCACCGGCAGCATCATCGGCCGCGTGGTCGACGTGCCGGGCAAGCCCGGCAAGTTCGAAGGCCTGGGCATCGGCCTGACCTGGCGTACCCCGTGGTCCGGCCAGCTGACCGTCGGCGCCGAGAACGTGATCAGCCGCGGCAAGAATCCGTTCTCCCCGCGCAACGAAAGCAACGACGACGGCACCGTGCCGTACGTGCGTTACGAACAGGATCTCTGATCCCCTCAGTCAGGTTCAGCAACGACATTCCCGAAGGCGCCGAAAGGCGCCTTTTTGCATCTGCGTGCCAGCCTCGCACTCGCATGAGCGGTATCGACCGCAGAGCGTATCGACATATTGGGATACATATCAGTCGAAACTTTTTTCATCATTCTGCGTTAACAAACGAGGCAGATCAGCATGACCATACCAGCAACCCGTTGATTGGGCTGGAAAAAGCGCTTTTTTACCAAAATCACAGACTTCATTAACACAGCTTTAATTCTTGGCGAACGCCCGTTACTATCGGGTCAGCCTCGCGATTTGGGAGCGCTTTTTCGCTCCCCCGCCGGGCATTAACCCCAGCCAAGATTTCTTGGAGAGAGAGAGCCAATGAAACTCAAGTCCAGCCAGCTGCGTGACGCAGTTGTGATCGCGCTTGTCGCCGGTGCCACCACCGCGACGGCCCACGCCCAGGAAGCCACCAACCTCGACCGCATCGAGGTCACCGGTTCGCGCATCCGTCAGGTCGATACCGAAACCGCCCAGCCGGTGTTGAGCCTGAGCCGCGCCACCATCGAAAAGAGCGGCTTCAAGACGGTTGCTGACGTGCTGCAGAACATTTCTGCCGCCGGCAGCCCGGCCATCAGCCGTTCCGAACCGCTGTCCTCCGGTGAAATGGTCGGCGGCTACTACATCGACCTGCGCAACCTGGGTGCACAGCGCACCCTGATCCTGGTCGACGGCAAGCGCCTCGGCGCCAGCGTCAGCGGTTATCAGGACGTGTCGCAGATCCCGTCGGCGATCGTCGAGCGCATCGACGTGCTGAAGGACGGTGCTTCCTCGGTGTACGGTTCCGATGCCATGGCCGGCGTGATCAACATCATCACCCGCAAGAATTTCGAAGGCCTGGAAGTCAACGCCTACACCGGGCAGTACAGTGAAGGCGACGGCCAGAAGCAGAGCGCCGATTTCGTTGCCGGCTTCACCGGCGATCGCGGCTCGATCACCATCGGTGCCGAGTACTCCAACGAAAAGGCGGTGTGGGCAAAGGACCGCTGGTTCTCCGAATCGTCGCGCACCAATCGCCATCCGACCGCCGGCTGGACCTCGGTCAGCCAGTGGGGCTCGGTGTTCGACCCGACCGATCCGGACGCACCGTCGCTCACCCTCAACCGCGGCGGCAATCCTTACAACGCGGCGGACTTCCACGAAACCGACCTGACCCCGATCACCGGTGACGTAAGCAACTCCAACCAGCAGATGCAGCTGCTGACCCCGACAAAGCGTCGCAGCGTATTCGCCAACCTGCAGTACGACCTTACCGACAATGTCCGTTTCAGCGGTGACCTGCTGTACACCCGCCGCGAATCGGAAGCGCAGGTGGCCGGTTACCCGCTGCAGTCCGAAGCCTACGCCAACCTCGGTTCCATCTGGTCGGCCGACAGCTACTACAACCCGTTCGGCCAGGATATGGCGTATGTCCGCCGTGGCTGGGAAGTGCCGCGCGTTTCCAACAACAAGCTGACGACGTTCCGCTTCAGCGGCGCGCTGCAGGGCTCGTTCCAGTTCAATGACAAGTACTTCGACTGGGAAGCCGGCTACCTCTACCAGAACTCCGAAAACAACCAGAGCCAGACCGGCAACTACAACGTCCTGGCTGCCAACGCCGCCACCGGGGCCTCGTTCTACAACCCGGCAACCGGCCGCGTGGAGTGCGGAACCGCAGCGGGCCTGGCTGCGGGCACCAACCCGGCCTACGGCCCCGGCGCCGGCGGCTGCATCCCGTGGAACCCGGCCATTCCGTTCGGCCGCACCGGTGATGGCGGCTTGACCGGCAATCCGGACCTGCAGCAGTTCCTGTTCCCGACGACGCACAACGTCGGCGAAACCACGATGACGTCCTACTACGCCAACATTGCGGGCAGCATCCTGACCCTGCCGGCAGGCGACCTGGGCTTCGCACTGGGTTACGAGTACCGCGAGGAGAAGGGCAACTTCAATCCGGACGCGCTGTCGCAGTCGGGTTACTCCACCGACCTGGCGGCTGGCCCGACCGGCGGCAAGTACGACGTCAATGAAGTGTACCTGGAGCTGAACGTACCGATCCTGGCCGACCTGCCCGGTGCCAAGGAACTGAGCCTGAGCGCAGCCACCCGCTTCTCCGACTTCAGCACCTTCGGCAACACGACCAACAGCAAGTTCGGCCTGAAGTGGCGCCCGATCGATCAGCTGCTGGTTCGTGCGACCTACTCCGAGGGCTTCCGCGCGCCGACCATCGCCGACCTGTACGGCGGCAGCTCGCAGTCCTTCGAGTACTTCACCGATCCGTGCGATACCTCGTTCGGTCTGGCCGCAACCGACGCCGCCACGGCCCAGCGATGCGCTGCCGCCCTGGGTGCCCTGGCCCCGAACTTCCGCCAGCTGAAGCAGGGTTACGTCCCGGCTGAAGGCCCGGATGAGCAGAGCCCGGTGCCGTTCACCTCCGGCTCCAATCCGAACCTGACTCCGGAAACGTCCAAGTCCAAGACCGTTGGCCTGGTCTGGAGCCCGACCTTCGCCCCGGGCCTGAACCTGAGCCTGGACTGGTTCAACATCAAGATCGAGAACACGATCGTTTCCGATACCCCGACGGATCAGCTGAACGACTGCTACGTTCTGGGCATTGCTGAGCGCTGCAGCACCTTCACCCGTGACGCCACGCTCGGCTACGTCAACAACCTGACCTACGGCAGCCGCAATGCCGGCTTCATCGAAACCGAAGGCTTCGACTTCGATGCAAGCTACCGCTATGCGACCGACACCTGGGGCAGCTTCAACTTCAACCTGCAGAACACCTACGTCACCAAGAACGTTCTGAAGACGGCCAATGATGACTCCCCGGTGCAGATCTACAATGGCTTCGGCAGCAACTTCCGCCTGCGTTCGAACCTGACCGTTGGCTGGGAATTCGGCGACTTCGGCATCACCTGGGGCACCCGCTACTTCTCCAGCGTGAAGGAGCGTTGCTACTACGCCACCGAGTGCTCGCTGCCTGACTACGGCTCGCCGGATCCGGCTCGCAACCAGGCGCAGAACAAGCGCGGCGCCACCACCTTCCACGACGTCCAGTTCTCCTGGAACGCGCCGTGGAATGCGACCATCGCGGTCGGTGCACGCAATGTGTTCGACCACTACGGCCCGCAGATGTACTCGGCGCCGAACTCGCAGTACTCCTACTACGGCGGCTACGACATCGGTCGCCTGATCTACATGCAGTACAAGCAGAAGTTCTGATCGGGAACCCGATCAGCTGATGCAGCAACGGCCCCGAAAGGGGCCGTTGTTCTTTGCGCGCCATGGACGGGCGCTGGCCAGCGCACAACAAAAAAGGCCGCAGCATCGCTGCGGCCTTCCTTCGAGATCATTTCCGGGCGCTCATCCGTTCGGGATCAGCGTCTCGATCAGGTGCTCGACGTAGGCCTCGAAATCCTCGCGCGCCTGCTTGGGCTGCTGCAGCTGCAGCGACAACTGCAGGAAGCCGACATACGCGGCGTACGCAAGGCGTGCGCGATGACGCGCATCGGTCGAGCTGAGGCCGGCCTGGCGGAACGAGGCGACCAGATAGTCGAGGCGACGCTGCGAGACCCGGTCGATCACCGGCCGCACCATCGGATGATCCAGGGCCTTCAGCAGCTCGCTGTAGATGATGTGCGGCTGCACTTCATGCGCCACCATCTGGAACAGCTGGCGCAGGCGCACGCGCGGATCCGGTACGTCTTCCAGGCTGCCGAACACCTGTTCCTGTTCGAACAGTTCCCAGCGTTCCAGCGCCGCCTGCAGCAATGCATCGCGTGAAGGGAAATGCCAGTAGAAACTGCCCTTGGTAACGCCGAGCCGCCGTGCCAGCGGCTCTACCGCGACGGCGCCGACACCTTGTTCAGCAATCAGATCGAGGGCCGCCTGGGCCCAGTCTTCGGCACTCAGGCGGCTGTTGCGGCCGGCGCGCGGTTCGCCGGCGGAAGCGTCAGGTTGATTCATGGACTGATTTAACCATACGCCGGGGTTCGTTGCAGTACGCGGTTGCGGTCGAAACCGTCGCAGGCCCGTCGGAAGGGTCCCTCCACGCGCGTTCTGCAACGCACCATACCATGCAGTATTGACTTCCCCTCGAAGCTCTCCATACTAGCAAGTATGGTTATGTCCCCCACTCCCGCTGCGTTCCATGACCTGCGCCTGGACGCCGCCCATGGCGCCCGCCTGGCGGCGACCGTCAGCGACCATGGCCGGCGCGGCCGGGTCCTGTTTGCCCATGGCTTCGGCCAGACCCGCCACGCCTGGAATGCCACTGCCCGCGCACTGAACGCGGCCGGCCTGCAGACGCTGGCCTACGACGCCCGCGGCCATGGCGATTCCGACTGGAATGGCGCCGATCTGCCCTATCACGGCGAACAGTTCGCCGACGACCTGATCGTGTTGGCCGGCGAACAGCCGCGCCCGCCGGTACTGGTTGCCGCTTCGATGGGTGGCCTGTTCGGCCTGCTGGCCGAGTCGCGCTGGCCGGGCCTGTTCTCGGCCATGGTGCTGGTCGACATCACCCCGCGCTGGGATACCGCGGGTGTCGAGCGCATCCTCGCCTTCATGACCGCCCATCCCGACGGCTTCGCCTCGCTGACCCAGGCCGCCGACGTGATCTCGGCCTACATGCCGCACCGGCCGCGCAAATCCGAGCAGTCGCTGCGTGCGCTGCTGCGCGAGGATGGCCACGGGCGCTGGCGCTGGCATTGGGACCCGCGCCTGGTGGCCGAGCTGGCGCGCGACAGCGAGCAGCACCAGGATGCACTGGCCGAGGCCGCGCGGCAGGTGAAGTGCCCGCTGCTGCTGGTCAGCGGCGGCCGCAGCGACCTGGTCACGCCGCAGACCGTGGCCGAATTCCTGGCGTTGGCGCCGCACGCGCGCCATGTACAGCTGCCGCAGGCCACGCACATGGTCGCCGGCGATGACAACGACGCCTTTACCGCTACTGTGTTGGACTATCTGGACGTGTTGCCCGCAGCGGACGCTGCGGCTTCGTCCGCCACAAACGAGCACGTCACCGGAGCACGCTCATGAGCATCGTTCTTCCCTTCCTCGCCCTGCTGCTGGCAGGCGCGTTCGTCGCCTACCACCGCATGCGGCTGGTTACCTGGACGCTGATCAGCGTGGCCCTGCTGGCCGCCTGCTGGTTCATTCCCTACGTCAACCAGACCGCCACCATCGTCGCTGCGGCGGTGCTGGCGGTGATCGCCGTGCCGCTGCTGCTGCCGTTCATCCGCAAGCCGCTGCTGACCGGCCCGATGATGAAGGTGTTCCGCAAGGTGCTGCCGCCGTTGTCGCAGACCGAGCGCATTGCGCTGGAAACCGGCTCGGTCGGTTTCGAGGGCGAGCTGTTCACCGGTGACCCGGACTGGAACATCCTGCTCAACTATCCCAAGCCGCAGCTGACCGCTGAAGAACAGGCCTTCCTCGATGGCCCGGTGGAAGAGCTGTGCACGATGGTCAACGACTGGGAAATCACCCACGTCCACGCCGACCTGCCGCCGGAGCTGTGGGCCTTCATCAAGAAGAACAAGTTCTTCGGCATGATCATCCCGAAGGAATATGGCGGCCTGGGCTTCTCCGCGCTGGCCCACCACAAGGTGATCCAGAAGCTGGCGTCGGTGTCTTCGGTGGTCAGCTCCACCGTCGGCGTGCCCAACTCGCTGGGCCCGGGTGAACTGCTGGTGCACTACGGCACCCAGGAACAGAAGGACCAGTACCTGCCGCGCCTGGCCGATGGCCGCGAAGTGCCCTGCTTCGGCCTGACCGGTCCGTTCGCCGGCTCCGACGCCACTTCGATCCCGGACTACGGCATCGTCTGCAAGGGCGAGTGGAACGGCGAGCAGGTGCTCGGCGTCAAGCTGACCTTCGACAAGCGCTACATCACCCTGGCTCCGGTCGCTTCGCTGATCGGCCTGGCCTTCCGCATGTACGACCCGGATGGTCTGATGGGCGACACCCGCGACATCGGCATCACCCTGGGCCTGCTGCCGCGCGACACCGCCGGCGTCGAGATCGGCCGTCGCCATTTCCCGTTGAACTCGACGTTCCAGAACGGCCCGATCCGCGGCAAGGACGTGTTCATTCCGCTGACCCAGCTGATCGGCGGCGCAGCCATGGCCGGCAAGGGCTGGAACATGCTCAACGAGTGCCTGGCCGTGGGCCGCTCGATCACCCTGCCGTCCACCGCCAGCGGCGGTGCCAAGGCCGGTGCCGCCGTGACCGGCGCCTATGCGCGCATCCGCAAGCAGTTCGGCCTGTCGGTCGGCCGCTTCGAAGGCGTGGAAGAGGCGCTGGCCCGCATCGGCGGCAAGGCCTACAAGATCAGCGCGCTGTCGCAGGCCACCGCCGCGGCGGTCGATCGTGGTGACGTGCCGTCGGTGCCGTCGGCGATCGCCAAGTACCACTGCACCACCATGAGCCGCGAAGTGATCTCGGACATGATGGACGTGATCGGCGGCAAGGGCATCATCCTGGGGCCGCGCAACTTCGCCGGCCGCAGCTGGCAGGCCGCGCCGATCGCGATCACCGTGGAAGGCGCCAACATCATGACCCGCAGCCTGCTGATCTTCGGCCAGGGTGCGATCCTCTGCCACCCGTGGGTGCTCAAGGAAATGAAGGCCGCGCAGGATCCGGATACCCGTGCAGGCCTGCAGGAGTTCGACCGCAGCCTGTTCGGCCACATCCGCTTCGGCATCTCCAATGCCGTGCGTTCGTTCTGGTTCGGCCTGACCGGTGCGCGCTTCGGCGCCGCCCCGGGCGATGCCTACACCCGCCGCTACTTCCGCAAGCTGGACCGTTACTCGGCCAACCTGGCGCTGATGGCCGACATCTCGATGATGACCCTGGGCGGCAAGCTGAAGTTCAAGGAATCGCTGTCCGGCCGCCTGGGCGACGTGCTGAGCCATGTCTACATGACCAGCGCCATGCTCAAGCGCTACCACGACGAAGGTGCACCGCAGGCCGACCAGCCGCTGCTGGCCTGGGCCTTCCATGACAGCGTGCACAAGATCGAAGAGTCGCTGTCGGCCGCGCTGCGCAACTTCCCGATCCGTCCGATCGGCTGGCTGATGTGGGCGCTCATCTTCCCGTTGGGCCGTCGTGCCGAGGCTCCGGGTGATCGCCTGAGCCGCCGCGTCGCCGCCCTGCTGATGGCGCCGAATGAAGCCCGCGACCGTCTCGCCAATGGCGTGTTCCTGACCCCGTGCGAGAACAACCCGGGTGGCCGCATCAACAGTTACCTGAGCAAGGCGATCATGGCCGAGCCGGTGGAGCGCAAGTTCCTGAAGGCACTGAAGAGCAAGGGCATCGAGGCGCTGGACTTCAAGAGCCAGCTGGATGAGGCCGTGGCCGAAGGCGTGATCACCCAGGACGAGCGCAGCCTGCTGGAAGAGCTGCGTACGCTGACTCTGGACACGATCACCGTGGACGACTTCGACACCCACGAACTGCGCGCGGCCAGCTACTACGACCGCCAGCACAAGGACCCGCATTCGCAGGCGGCCTGATCGCCCGCGACACGCGTTGCCTTCGACGGCGGGCCTCGGCCCGCCGTCGCTTTATCCGCCGACCGGAATCCTCCTCATGTCCACGCCCCTGCTCTCGCTCTACAACCGCCTGCAGCGCTGGCCTGCCGGCAACTGGCTGTTCTCGCGCGCGGTGTGTTTCAAGGCGCCTTACTTCGCCAGCATCGCGCCGCGCATCACCCGCCTGGAACACGGCCGCTGCGAAGGTACGCTGGCCGACCGCCGCAGAGTACGCAACCACATCGGCACGGTGCACGCGATCGCGATGTGCAACCTGGCCGAACTGACCGCCGGGTTGATGGTCGACGCATCGCTGCCGAAGGGCATGCGCTGGATCCCGAAGGGGATGCAGGTGCAGTACCTGGCCAAGGCGCGTGGCACGCTGGAGGCGGTGGCGCTGCCGGCACAGCCGATTGTGGTCGCGGCCGAGGGCTATGCGCTACCGGTGACGGTGAGCGTGCGCGACCGCGCGGGCACGGAGGTGTTCAGCGCGGTAATCGACATGTGGTTGTCGCCGGCAAAGTAGTGTTCCGGCGAACGGCGCAGCCCCTCGTGGGTAGACGAAGCATGCGGTTTATCGGTTGGGCCGGAGGGGTGGGGCCGGGCGGGGACGCCGCAAGTACGTCCGTGTAGGCTTAGCCGCGCCATCCATGGCGCGGATACCCCGCCCGACCCCACCCCTCCGGCCTCGGACGGATCTCTGCGGCGTCTACCCACGCAAGAGAAAAAAGAAGAGCAGAAGCAGAAGCAAGAGCGGCCCACCGGCCGCTTTTTGCTGTTGCTCTTGATCTTCTCTTTCTTCTCCGTGGGCTGGCCGCACACGGAACCTGTCAGGGGTGTGGCGGGTGGGCCGTGCAGGGGCGTTGGCGCCATGGATGGCGCCATCGAGCTTACATGGACGTACTTGCAGCGTCCCCTGCACGGCCCATCCGCCACACCCAACACATGACCCGCTCTACGCGACCAACCCACGAGGGGCTGCGCCGTTGGCTGGAAACTACGCCAGCGCGCGAAACACCAGCGCCAGGATCGCAGGCACCGCCTGGATCATGAAAATGCGGCGGCTCACGCTGTAGGCGCCATAGCACCCGGCCACCACCACGCAGGCCAGCGAGAACGTCACCAGCACCGGCTGATCGATCACCAGCCCCACCACGATGCCCGCCGCCAGGAAGCCGTTGTACAGGCCCTGGTTGGCCGCCAGCACGCGCGTGATCTCTGCCTTCTCCGGCGTGTTGCGGAAGGTCTTCAGGCCCAGCGGGCGGGTCCACAGGAACATCTCAAGTGCCAGGAAATAGACGTGCAGCAGGGCCACGAGCAACGTCAGGATGAGTGCGATCCAGTACATGGGCGGTTCCTTGGACAGGGATGGGGGGTCGGAGCCCGGGAAATCATCGGTCGCGCGGCAGCTTCTTTTCTTCGCGCAGTACACCGAACGCGGCTGCGGTCATGCACGCGGCCACCAGCATGCCGCCGATGAACACTACGTGCGAGCCGAACAATGACAGGCCCTTGTGCACCCAGGCAAAGCTCAGGTCCGCACCGCGGTAGACCACGGTGTCGATCGCTGCGCCGGCCTTGTAGCGCCACTGCCGGTCCACGCGCGTGTAGATTGTCTCGCGCGCCGGCTTGGCCAGTGCGAATTCGCTGGCCCGGGTCATCACCTGCACTACCGCGACCATCAGCGGCATCGGCGAGGCCGCCAGCACCGAGAAGCCGATCAGGATCGCGAAACCGGGAATCAGCAGCGCCGGGGCGATTCCGTGCCGGGACAGCAACCAGCGGGTCAGGCCCAGCTGCATCAACAGCGCCAGCGCATTCACTGCCAAATCGATGCGCGAGAAAAACGCGGTGCTGGCTGCGGGGTCAGTGAACGCCGCACGCACGATCGCAGCCTGCTGGTTGTAGAGCAGCGTCCCCACGCCCACCCCGAACACCACCATGATCGCCAGCCAGCGCAGCAGCGGCTCGCGCACGATCAACTTCAGGCCGTCCAGCACACTGCCGCCCATCGGCTGCTCGCCGGACACCAGCTGCTGCTCGCGTTCGCGCAGCACCGCCCAGTGCCGCAGCCGCCAGATGCACAACAGGCACACGACCAGGAAAGCTGCGGAGACCAGCATCAGGTTGGCGATGCCCACGCTCTGCACCAGCGCACTGGTGATGATCGGACCAAGGAAGGCACCGACGGTGCCCGCCGCGCCAATGTATCCATAGAAGGCCCGGGCCTGCACATTGGAGAACACATCGGCCATGAAGCTCCAGAACACCGCCACCGCGAACAGGTTGAAGACGGTGATCCAGAAGAAGAAGGCCATGCCGCGGCCAGGCACGCCGCTGTCGAACATCATGTAGAAGCCCAGCAGGGTCACGATGAAGAACCCATACACCGCCGGCAGGAACACCCGTCGCGGGAAGCGGCTGACCAGCCAGCCGTACACCGGCTGCAGCACCAGCATGATCACGAACACGCAGGAGAACAGGAACTGCAGGACGAAGTCCTTCAACGCAATGCCGTGGCTGGCGAACCAGGCGATCAGCACGGGTGGGAACACCGTTTCCAGGTCTGCCGAGGCGGCCATGGCCTCACGCACCGGGCGCAGCACGTAGTAGCCGCTGAGCAGGCAGAAGAAGTACAGGAACGACCACCACAGCGCCGGCGACTCGCGCAGTGCCGACGCCAGGCCCTGCAGCGGCCCCTTCTTCCGTACCGCACTCACGCGGTGTCCCTCGCCTGAAGACGGCGGTTGGACAGCGGCATGGCAGGCTCCGGGGCGATGAAACGCGTACGTTAGCCAATGCACCGCAACATCGCCAGCGCGACGCGCCTTCCTGCGGGCGGATCGGCTCCGCTGATCGGCCCCGGATGACACGTTCCGATACATGCTTTCAGTACCTCAAATTCCAAATTTTTCAACGAGATGCGCATTCATCTTCGCTTTGTTTGTGCACAAGGGAAAAGCGGCGCTAGAATCGCCATCAGCAGTCGCGCACGGGTCCAACCGATGAAAAAGAACAGCCTGCGTCGCCCGATCCGTTCGGCGGCCACCGGTTTGCTGGGCATGCTGATGCCCGTTGCCTTGTCCACCACCGCGCAGACACCGCCGGCATTGCCGCCGATGCCGACCAACATCGAATCCGCTGCCGGTCCCACTGTCGCCCACACCCAGCCGGCGGCCTACCGCACCGGCCTGGTGCCGCGCGTGCAGGCCCCGGCGCCCGGCTTCAACGTCGCCAACATCGAATCGATGGCGCAGCAGCTCACCTATGGCGAACGCGTGCCGGGCATGGCCGTGGCGATCGTGCAGGGCGGCCGCATCCTCAGCGCGCGCGGCTATGGCGTCACCGACGTCAACAATCCGCTGCCGGTCGATGCGCACACCGTGTTCCGCCTGGCCTCGCTGTCCAAGGCCTTCGCCGGCACCATGGCCGGCCTGCTGGTCAACGACGGCACGCTGCGCTGGGACAGCAAGGTCACCGACTACGTGCCGGGCTTCCGCCTGAACTCGCCGGAAGCCACTGATCGCCTGACCGTAGCCGACGTGCTCAGCCATCGCGTCGGCCTGCCGTACAACGCCTACGACCGCGACATCGAGGGCAACGCCGAGTACTACGCGCTGACCCAGAAACTGGCCAACACCAGCCTGAAGTGCCTGCCGGGCGACTGCTATGCCTACCAGAACGTGGCCTTCAGCCTGATCGGCGATGTCGTCTACGCGGCCTCCGGCAGTTTCTACGAGCAGTCGGTCGAGCGCCGCATCTTCAAGCCGCTGGGCATGAACGATGCCAGCCTCGGCCTGGCCGGCATCCAGGCCAGCTCGCGCTGGGCGCGTCCTCACGTGCGCAGCCGCAACGGCTGGGTCTCGCTGACGCCGAAGCCGACCTACTACCGGGTGGCCCCGGCGGCCGGCGTCAATGCCAGCGCCAGCGACATGGCGCAGTGGCTGCTCGCCCACACCGGCCACCGCCCTGACGTGCTGCCGGCACCGCTGCTGGCCACCCTGCATTCGAGCCTGATCAGCACCCCCGGCGAGATGCGTTCGGGCTGGCGCCGCGAGCGCCTGCACTCGGCCGGCTACGCCCTGGGCTGGCGCACCTTCGACTACGCCGGCCACGACGTGGTGTTCCATGCCGGTGCCGTGCAGGGCTATCGCGGCCTGGTCGCGCTGGTGCCGGAACGCGATCTGGGCATCGCCATCATGTGGAATGGCGAAAGCAGCCTGCCCAGCGGCCTGCTGCCGACCGTGCTCGACTCCGCGCTCGGCCTGCCGGCGCAGCGCTGGCTGGACGTGGACACCGACTTCGGCAGCGACAACCTGATGGCCGAGGGCGCCAGCCCGGCGCAGCAGGACAAGCGCAAGGGCAAGGGCGCCTCGGGCAATCGTGCGGTGGCGTCGCCGCACTGATCAGGCGGGCTCGATCGTGTGTGCGAAGGGCGGCCTGCGGGCCGCCCTTTTTGTCGTTGTGTAGAGCCGAGCCGTGCTCGGCTGAGCGGAATTCTGGCGCAAGGCGGCCGAGCATGGGCTCGGCTCTACAGCTCCGCAGCATTAGTGCGCGAAGTAGTGCATGCCGCCGTCCACCGGAATCACCGCGCCTGTGATGTAGCCGGCCAGCGGCGAGGACAGGAACGCCACCAGTGGCGCCACCTCCTCGGGTTCACCGAAGCGTCCGATCGGGATGTTGCTGGCGATGAACGCACGCCGGCTTTCCTCGGTGGGATGCAGGCGTTCCAGGATCTGCGCGCTGTTGATGCGCCCCGGTGCAATCGCATTCACCGTAATGCCCTGCCCGGCCACCTCCGACGACAGCCCCTTGCTCCACAGATGCAGCGCCGCCTTCGCCGCAGTGGCCGCGTTCACCGCTCGCGGTTCCATCGAACCGCTGAAGTTGATCACCCGCCCCCATGCCTGCGCCTGCATGCCAGGCAACAGCGCCTGGGTCATCCGCCGCGCGGCGGAAAAGTTCAGGGCGATCGCTTCCTCCCAGACATCATCATCGGCATCGACGGTGGTCGGCCGGGAGCCCCCTGCGGCGTTGACCAGGATGTCGACGCGTTGCAATGCCTCCCGGGATGCCTGCGCGATGCACCGGACGTCACCGGCCACGGTGACATCGCCGGCCACGATGACCGGTGCCACGCCGCCTTCGGCTTCGATCCGCGCCGCCAGCGCCTGCAGGGGTGCCCGCTGCCGTGACGTGATGGCAACGCGCACGCCCTGGGCCGCCAGCTGCCTGGCGACGGCGGCACCGATGCCGCTGGCCGCGCCCGTCACCAAAGCGGTACGGCCTGCAAGATTCAAGTCCATGGTGTTCTCCTGTCCGCATGGCCGGCCAATCCAGCCCTTGCACGACATGCTGTTTGATCACCCCTGATTGATAAACTCCGCGCAGGTTTCAGCATTCAACACCCGGGGTGTCAGATGAACCTGCTGGAAAGCATGCGGGTCTACGTGCTGATCGTGGACAAGGGCAGCCTCAGTGCGGCAGCTGCGGCGATGAACATCTCCGCGACGATGGCCGGCAAGCATCTGCGTGCATTGGAAGCACGGCTGGGCATGCAGCTGTTGAGCCGAACCACCCGGCGCCAGCACACGACCCCGTTCGGCCAGGATTACTACACGCGCTGCCGGGAAATCCTGCGCCTGGTGGACGAAACCGATGCGCAGGCGCAGCACCAGCACCTGGCACCGGCGGGCACGCTGCGCATCAGTGCACCCGTGATCTTCGGTACGCATGCACTGGTACCGGCGCTGGCCGAGTACATGGCGCGCCATCCGGATGTCCGGGTCGAAGCGACGCTGACCGATCGCGTGGTCGACCTTGCCGAAGAGGGCTTCGAAGCGGCGCTGCGGATCGGCACGCTGGCCGACAGCAGCGTGCTGGTGGCACGAGCCCTGGCCCCTTATCGCCTGATGATGTGCGCCTCGCCGGCGTATCTGGCCAGGCATGGCACGCCACACAGCGTGCATGCACTTGCCGGCCATCAATGCCTGTCATTCGAACCGAGTGCACTTGCGCAGTGGCTGCAGGAGGACGCTGGCGAGCTCGACCACGTGCCCGACGGTCGACTGCAGATCAACAATGGCGAAGCGCTGCGTTCGGCGGCGCTGCATGGCCTGGGCATCGTCCTGCAGTCGACGCTGCTGCTGGCAGCCGATGTCGAGGCTGGACGACTTGTGCAGCTGCTCCCGGAGCACGGCCAGGCCGGTCGGCCGATGCACGTGGTCTATGCGCACGACCGTTACCACTCCACCCGCCTGCGCAGCTTCCTCGACTTCCTGGTGGAACGATTCCCGCCGGTAGTCACCCCACCAGGCGATCGAAGCCGCCCATAAAAAAACCCCCTCCCCGCTGGGCAGCCAGGGAAGGGGGTTTCAGGATGCGGCTATCGGGAAGTACTTAGATCAGCGGCGCCGGGGTTGCCGGCAGAGCGACCGGAGCGGCCTTCTTCTTGCGGGCGGCCGGCTTGCGCTTGGCAACCTTCTTCGCTGCCTTCTTCGGGGCGGCCTTCTTGGTAGCCTTCTTCGCGGTCTTCTTTACTGCCTTCTTGGCGGTCTTCTTGACGGCCTTCTTGGCAGTCGCCTTCTTTGCGACCTTCTTGGCCGGCTTGCGGGCCGTAGCCTTCTTGGCAGTCTTCTTGGTGGCCTTCTTGGCCGCCTTCTTCGCGGTCTTCTTGACGGCCTTCTTGGCAGTGGACTTCTTGGCGACCTTCTTCGCCGCCTTCTTCACTGCCTTCTTCGCCGTGGTCTTCTTGGCGACCTTCTTCGCCGCCTTCTTCACTGCCTTCTTGGCAGTCGCCTTCTTCGCGACCTTCTTCACTGCCTTCTTGGCAGCGGCCTTCTTCGCGACCTTCTTCACCGCTTTCTTGGCGGCGGGCTTCTTCTTCGCAGCTTTCTTGGTTGCCATGGGATGGCTCCTCGTCAGTGATAGGGAGTTGAAACGCCCAGTTGGATCAAACCCGCGGATGCTGCGTGCGGGGACCGCCGGCGCGTCAGGCGCGCCGTTACGGATGCGGCGATGCCCGCCTCGATCGGCGGAGCGGACATCGGAACGGGAGGTGCCTTGCATTTCTCCGGGGGAAGCGGGGCCGTGTCCACCGTCATCAGGGTCGCGGTGGTCTTGAAGGGGCTGCTTCGCATCGGACGATTGATTCTGCGCACTCGGTTGGGCAGGCAAGGTCTGCTGAGGCGAAACCTAATCACGGTTTTTTTTACTGTCAACAACCCCCGCGAAAAATTTTCACATCCGCGCCTTTCCGAGCGCCGTCGGCGCCACTGCTCTACGCGGCCCGCGATGGCGGTTGAAGCGTCGCGCAAGCGTGCTGCATGCACCGGCATCGATGCATACGTTGAACAAAAAACACTTGAAATAAGCACTCCGCGCATTTAGACACAGACTCGCAACGGCATCGCGCGTGCGACGTCGACGGTCACCGGCGCCGCCACCAACGCCAGCACAGCGGCGCCGCAACAGGGGGCGAAAAGTTTTCACATCCGAGTGCGTCGGCGCGGGGCTGAAACGCGGATTTGCGCAAAACTGCGCACGCCCATCGGCACCGTTCGCCTGTCGGCTGATGCCACGCCGAGGGTGCGCAGCGAACCCCGCGTCATGAGTCCGGTGCAGTCGCCAAAACAAAAACGGCCACCCGAAGGTGGCCGTTCCAGAATCCGGAAACGACGACTCAGTGGTCTTCGTTCTCCAGGGCTTCGGCGTACGCGTCCGGGTCCAGCAGCTCGTTGACCTCATCGGCGTTGGTCAGTTCGACCACGAACATCCAGCCTTCGCCGTAGGCATCTTCGTTGATGGTTTCCGGCTTGTCGGACAGGGCCGAGTTGACCTCGACGACCTTGCCGCTGATCGGGCTGTAGACGTCCGAGGCGGCCTTCACCGACTCGACGACGGCGATCTGCTCGCCGGCCTTGGCGTCGGCGCCGACTTCCGGCAGTTCGACGTAGACCAGGTCACCCAGCAGGCCCTGGGCGTGGTCGGAAATACCGACGGTGACGCGGCCATTGCCTTCGACACGGGCCCACTCATGGGACTTGAGGAACTTGAGGTCGCCGGGGATCTCGCTCATGGGACTGCTCCAGAGATATGCAGGGGTGGAAAAAACGGGGCTAGTGTAACCAACCGGCCACCACTGCTGTCAGTGACGACCGGCACGTACGGATCAGGCGTCGGCGAGCACGCCGGGCTGCGCCTGGCCTTCCCGAACGAACGGGAACTTGACCACCCGCACCGGCACCTGACGGCCGCGGATGTCGACGGTGACCTCGCCGAGTTCACCAGCCGGCACGCGGGCGAAGGCGATGCCCTTGGCCAGCGTCGGCGAGAAGGTGCCGGACAGGATCTCGCCCTGACCGCTGGCCGTGGTGACCGTCTGGCCATGGCGCAGCACGCCCTTCTCGTCCATCACCAGGCCGATCATCTGGCGCGCGGTGCCGGCGCTCTTCTGCGCCTCCAGCACGTCGCGGCCGATGAAGTCGCGGCCTTCGTCCAGCGACACGGTCCAGGCCAGCGCCGCTTCGTAGGGGCTGATCTCTTCGTCCATGTCCTGGCCGTACAGGTTCATGCCAGCTTCCAGGCGCAGGGTGTCGCGCGCGCCAAGGCCGGCCGGCTTCACACCCGCCGCCAGCAGGCGGTTCCAGAAGGCGACCACGGCGTCCTGCGGAAGCAGGATCTCGAAACCATCTTCACCGGTGTAGCCGGTGCGGGCGACGAACAGCTCGACGCCGTCATCGGACTGCACCTGCAGGGCGGCGAAGCGGCCCAGCTTGGTCAACGCTGCGCGGTCGGCTTCGCGGGCCAGGCCGATCACGATGTCGCGCGCCTGCGGGCCCTGCACGGCGAGGATGGCCAGGTCCGGGCGCTGCTCGACGGCGACGCCGAACGGCGCAGCCTGCTCGCGCAGCCAGGCCAGGTCCTTCTCGCGGGTGGAGGCATTGACCACCATGCGGAAGAAATCGTCGCCCAGGTAGTAGACGATCAGGTCGTCGATGACGCCGCCGCGCGGGTTCAGCATGCACGAGTACAGCGCCTTGCCGGTCACCTTCAGCTTGTCGATCGAGTTGGCCAGCAGGCGGCGCAGGAACGGCTTGACCTGCTCACCGCGCAGGTCGACCACCGTCATGTGGCTGACGTCGAACACACCGGACTCGCGACGCACCAGGTGGTGCTCGTCCAGCTGCGAGCCGTAGTGGATGGGCATGTCCCAACCCCCGAAATCGACCATCTTGGCGCCAAGGGCGCGGTGGGTATCGTTGAGCAGCGTCTTCTGGGTCATGACCGGGTCCGGCAGCAGAGGAAACAAGAATCCCCATTATCCCAGATCGGTCGCCCGCAGGCGTGCCGCAGCGCAGCGCCGGAGCTGTAGAGCCGAGCCCATGCCCGGCTGCTCTCCGTGTGGGAGCCGAGCGTGGGCTCGGCTCTACATGGGGCGGCCTGCGTCCTCGACCACCAGCACCGTGCCCTGCACGCTGCGCACCCGCACCCACGTACCCGCAGGCAGCTCCGGACCGCTCACCTGCCAGGACGCATCGTCAATGCTGACCCGTCCCTGGCCACCGACGATGCCCTGCTGCAGTACCACCTCGCGGCCGACCAGCTGCTCGGCGCGGCGGTTGAGCAACGGCGCATCGCTGGGCCGTGCCCGCGGCCGCCCCCAGCGCCGGTAGCACTGGATCGAGACCACACTCAGCAGAACGAAAGCGATCACCTGCCACAACAGCGGAATGTCACTGAACACCGCAACCAGTACGAACACCGCCGCCGCGCCAATGCCGATCCACAGCATGAACGCACCCGGCGCCAGCGCTTCGGCCGCGAACAGCAGCAGCGCCAACGCGCCCCAACCGACGACTTCCCAGCGCATGTCACCCTCCGAGCGGCGGCGGCCGCTTGCCGGCGACCTTGTTGTCCTGGCTGGCCAGCGCCTGCTTCGCCAGTTCGGCCACGCCCGCGATCGAACCGATCACGCCACTGGCCTCCATCGGCATCAGCACCAGCTTCTGGTTCGGCGAACTGGCCAGTTCCTTGAACGCTTCCACGTACTTCTGCGCAACAAAGTAGTTGATCGCCTGCACGTCACCCTCGGCAATCGCCGCCGACACCACCTTGGTCGCCATCGCTTCGGCCTCGGCCAGGCGCTCGCGTGCCTCGGCATCACGGAACGCAGCTTCGCGACGGCCTTCGGCCTCCAGCACGGTGGCCTGCTTTTCGCCATCAGCGCGCAGGATCTCCGACTGGCGTGAACCCTCTGCCTCGAGGATCTGCGCGCGCTTTTCGCGCTCGGCCTTCATCTGCCGCGCCATCGCGTCCAGCAGATCCCGCGGCGGCTGGATGTCGCGGATCTCGATGCGGTTGACCTTCACGCCCCAAGGATTGGTGGCATGGTCGACCACGCTCAGCAGCTGGGCATTGATCACCTCGCGCTGGCTGAGCGATTCGTCCAGGTCCATCGAACCGATCAC
The DNA here is from genome assembly GCF_030910085.1 of Stenotrophomonas maltophilia group sp. RNC7. Lineage (NCBI taxonomy): Bacteria > Pseudomonadati > Pseudomonadota > Gammaproteobacteria > Lysobacterales > Lysobacteraceae > Stenotrophomonas > Stenotrophomonas maltophilia group sp. RNC7. Next base: position 22,441 of record NZ_JAVFVN010000361.1, read on the forward strand.
GGTACGGATGTTGGTCTGCACCAGGGCGATCATCGCCACTTCCAGGTTGGCCACCTCATAGGCGGCCTTGGCAGCATCCAGTACCTGGAAGAACACCACGCCGTCCACGCGCACGGCGGCGTTGTCCTTGGTGATCACTTCCTGGCTGGGCACATCCAGCACCTGCTCCATCATGTTCACCTTGCGCCCCACCCCGTACACGATCGGGATCAGGAAATGCAGGCCGGGGGTCATGGTGTGCGTGTAGCGCCCGAAGCGCTCGACGGTCCACTCGTAGCCCTGGGGCACCATCCGTACGGCCTTGAACAGGATCACCACGGCCACGAAGGCCAGTACCACGGTAAAGAACATGGTCGGGAACATCTTGCTTTCCTTATCGATGACGTCCAGGCCCCAGCATAGCGCGTGAAGGCCGCATTCACAGCGGAGCTACCAGGGCACGCGCCCGCGCAGGATGTCGGCGAACATCACCCAGTCGCCCATGAACGAGTACAGCGGGTGCTGGAAGGTGGCCGGGCGGTTCTTCTCGAAGAAAAAATGGCCGACCCAGGCGAACCCGTAGCCGCAGAACAGGGCGCCGAGCAGGAACAGCGGCTGGCCGCGCAGCAAGGCAGTGGCGACCAGCAGCAGGACCCCGCAACTGCCGATGAAGTGCAGCCGCCGCGATACCGGGTGGCGGTGTTCGCTGAGATAGAACGGATAGAACTCGCGGAAGCTAGCGAAGCGGGACATGAGCAGGCTCGGGGAACCAGGGTCGCCCACATCATGCGCCATCGCTGACCTTGTAGAGCCGAGCCATGCTCGGCTTGCGCGCGCCAGCGCGGTCGGAAGGAGAGCAGCCGAGCATGGCTCGGCTCTACACCGATGAGGTGCGCGGCCCGAACATGATCACCGCCATGCCGGCCAGGCACAGCGCTGCGCCCAGCAGGTCCCAGCGGCTGGGACGAATGCCATCGACCAGCCACAGCCAGAACAGCGCGGTGCCGATGTAGACGCCACCGTAGGCGGCATAGACCCGTCCACTGGCAGTCGGGTGCAGGGTCAGCAGCCAGGCGAACAGGGCCAGGCTGGCCGCCGCCGGCAGCAGCAGCCAGACGCTGCCTCCCTTGCGCAGCCACAACCATGGCAGGTAGCAGCCAACGATCTCGGCCAGCGCGGTCAGCAGGAACAGGCCAAGCGTTTTCACGCCTTCTCTGCTGCCTTGGCCTGCTGCCACAGTGCTTCCTGCGCATCCAGGTCCAGTTCGGCCAACGCCTCACCCTGTGCGTCGGCCTGCGCTTCCATCGCGCGGAAGCGACGCTCGAACTTGTGGTTGGCACCGCGCAGTGCAGCGCCCAGATCGATATCGGCATGGCGCGCCAGGTTGGCGCAGACGAACAGCAGGTCGCCCAGTTCTTCCTGCACGCGCGCCTTGTTGCCCGCGACATCGCCGCGTTCGAACTCCTCGCGCAGCTCCTGCAGCTCCTCGGCGGCCTTGTCCAGCACCGGCAGCGGACCCAGCCAGTCGAAACCGACCTTGGCGGCGCGCGACTGCAGCTTCACCGCCCGCTGCCATTCCGGCAGGCCGCGCGAGATACCGGCCAGTGCGGAGGTGTCCTGCTCGCCCTTGGCGGCGCGCTCGGCCCGCTTGATCGCCTCCCAGTTACGCATCACCCCGTCGGCATCGTCGACGCTGGCCTCGGCGAACACGTGCGGGTGGCGGCGCTGCATCTTGTCGCTGATCGCGCGGGCCACGTCTGCGAAGGCAAACGCCCCCTGCTCCTCGGCCATGCGTGCGTGGAACACCACCTGCAGCAGCAGGTCGCCCAGCTCGTCGCAGAGATCGTCCAGGTCGCCGCGGTCGATCGCATCGGCGACCTCGTAGGCTTCTTCGATGGTGTAGGGGGCGATGGTCGCGAAGTTCTGCTCCAGATCCCACGGGCAGCCGCCCTGCGGGTCGCGCAGCCGCGCCATGATCGCCAGCAGGCGCTCCAGTTCGTTGCTTGCGGCGCTGCCGGTGGTGGGGGTGTCGTGCGCGCTCATGCGGCCTCCAGGATCAGTCGGACAACCAGTCGCGCCATGGCAGGCTGGTATCACCAAGGGCAATGAAATCGCCGTTCAACAGGGTCTCGCGGCGGTTGTAGCGGAACGGCTTGCCGGTCGCCGCCGACAGCACCGCGCCGCCGGCGGCATGCAGCACGCACTGGCCGGCGGCCGTATCCCATTCAGAGGTCGGGCCCAGCCGCGGATAGACATCCAGGCCGCCTTCGGCGATCCGGCAGAATTTCAGCGACGAGCCTTGCGCGATGGTCTCGATGCGGCCCATGCGCGCCAGCAGCGCCTCGGTTTCCGGCGAACGGTGCGAGCGGCTGGCGGCAACGCGCAGCGGAGCCGTGGCCGGCGTGCGGGTGCGCAGCACGGTGTCATGCAGGCCCTGCCGCCGATAGGCCAGTTCGCCGCGCATGGCATGCCAGACAATGCCGGTGACCGGCGCCAGCACCACGCCGAATGCCGGCGCGCCCTGGTAGATCAAGGCGATGTTGACGCTGAATTCGCCGTTGCGCTTGACGAACTCGCGGGTACCGTCGAGCGGATCCACCAGCCAGTAAGCGCCCCAATGGCGGCGCTGCTCCCAGCCCACCTGCGCCGATTCCTCGGACAGGATCGGCAGGTCCGGTGTCAGCTGCCGCAGGCCCAGCTCAATGACCTGGTTGGCCGCCAGGTCGGCCGCGGTGACCGGGCTGTTGTCGTCCTTGATCTGGACCTCGAAGCCATCGGCATACACCTGCATGATGGCTTGGCCGGCCTGCTGGGCGATGGCGATGGCGGTCTCGCGCAGGTCCGTCGTCAGCTTGATCATCGCGTTCCCTGCAGCCACTGGCGGGCAATGAACAGCGCCGCCAGCGAGCGTCCCTCGGAGAAGTCCTCGCGCAACATCAGCTGGTCCAGTTCGGCCAGCTTCCACGGCACCACTTCCAGTTCTTCCGGCTCGTCGCCGGCCAGTTTTTCCGGGTACAGGTCGCGCGCCACCACCAGCCACGACTGGTGGCTCATGTAGGTCGGGGCCAGTGTCATCGCGCGCAGCACGTCGACCCGGCGCGCACCATAACCAGCCTCTTCCTTCAGTTCGCGGTCGGCAGCCTGCTCGGGGGTCTCGCCGGCGTCGATCCTGCCCTTCACCAGCCCCAGTTCGTAACGATGCATGCCGGCGGCGTATTCACGCACCAGCAGCACGGTTTCATCGTCGAGCATCGGCACCACCACCACCGCACCGTGACCACGGCTGACCAGGCGCTCGAAACGGCGACGTTCACCGTTGGAGAACTCCAGGTCCAGATGCTGGCGCTGGAAGGGGCCGTTCTCCTCATCGGTGATCCGATGGATGATCGGCAAGCGACGGCCGGCACGGTCATCGTTCATGCGGAATCTCCGCGGCGACCGGCGGCTGCGCCGGGGCCGATAGAATGTGCAGGCAGCAACATGTTCATGAGCCCGAAATGCTAGCAGACCCGACCCCCTCCCCGCTGGCCCGCCACTGGCGGCAGCGCGACCTGCAGGTGCTGTGGCACCCGTGCACGCAGATGCGTGAGCATCCGGACACCCTGCCGCTGGTGCCGATCGCCCGTGGCGAAGGCGCGTGGCTGATCGACCACGACGGCCACCGCTATCTGGACGCCGTCAGCAGCTGGTGGACCAACCTGTTCGGTCATGCCGAACCGCGCATCGGCGGTGCCATTGCCACCCAGGCCACGCAGCTGGAACAGGTGATGCTGGCCGGCTTCAGCCATGAGCCGGCCATCACCCTGGCCGAACGCCTGCTGGCATTGGCACCACGCCAGCCCGGCCGCGAGCCGCTGGCCAAGGTGTTCTACGCCGACAACGGCTCGGCCGGCGTGGAAGTGGCGCTGAAGATGGCCTTCCAGTATTTCCAGAACCGTGGGGAGCCGCGGCGCACGCGTTTCATTGCACTGGAAAACGGCTACCACGGCGAGACCCTGGGTGCGCTGGCGCTGGGTGACATCCCGCTGTATCGCCGCGTCTATGCGCCGCTGCTGGCCGAAGCGCTGTTCGCGCCGTCGCCCGATGCCTACCTGGCCGAACCCGGCCAGAGCGCGGCCGACCGCGCGCGGCAGGCTGCCGACGGCCTGGCCACGCTGTTCGACCAGCATCCGGGCGAGATCTGCGCGGTGATCCTGGAACCGCGCCTGCAGTGTGCCGGCGGCATGCGCATGCATGACCCGGTCTATCTGCAGCGCGTGCGCGAACTGTGCGATGCCCATGGCGCGTTCATGATCGCCGACGAGATCGCCACCGGCTTCGGCCGCACCGGCACCCTGTTCGCCTGCGAGCAGGCAGGGGTGATGCCGGACCTGATGTGCCTTTCCAAGGGTCTGACCGGCGGCTTCCTGCCGCTGGCCGCCGTGCTGGCCACGCAGGCGCTGTACGACGCCTTCCTCGACGACTCGCGCGAGCGCGCCTTCCTGCATTCGCACAGCTACACCGGCAATCCGCTGGCCTGCGCGGCGGCACTGGCGACGCTGGACATCTTCCGCGACGACGATGTGATCGCCCGCAACCGGGGCATCGCGTCGGTGATGGGCACGCTGGCGGCACCGTTTGCCGACCATCCGCACGTGGCCGACGTGCGCCAGGCCGGCATGGTGGTGGCGTTCGAGCTGTCGCGCGACGGCAACAGGCGCACGCCGTTCGACCCGGGCCTGCGGCTGGGCCTGCACGCTTACAAGGCCGCCCTCAAGCGCGGCGTGGTGCTGCGCCCGCTGGGCGACGTGCTGTACTGGATGCCACCCTATTGCGTGGATGACGAACAACTGGAGCTGCTGGCACACACCACGCTGGCGGCCATCGACGAGGCGATTGCATGCGCGTGACCCGCTGCCCCATCGACCTGGCGCTGCACAGCGGCCAGACCGTGACCCTGCCGGAAGAGACGGCCAACCACCTGGTGCGGGTGATGCGCCTGCGCGAGGGAGACACCTGCGTGCTGTTCAACGGCGACGGCCATGACTACAGCGCCACGCTGACCGTGGCCGGCAAGCGCGAGGTACAGGTGCGCATCGATGCTGTGCAGGCCATCGATAATGAATCACCGCTGGCGATCACCCTGCTGCAGGGCATCGCCCGTGGCGAGAAGATGGACCTGATCCTGCAGAAGGCCACCGAACTGGGCGTGGCGGCGATCATTCCGGTCAACGCCGAGCGCACCGAGGTGAAGCTCGATGCTGCGCGCGCCGAGAAGCGCGTGGCGCACTGGAACAACGTGGTGACGTCGGCCTGCGGCCAGTCCGGGCGTGCGCGCATTCCGCGGGTGGGGCCTCCGCTGTCGCTGGCGCAGGCCGCGGCGGCGCTGCCGGCCGATACGCTGCGGCTGACCCTGGATCCGCGGGGCGCACATCGCCTGTCGACGCTGACGGCCGCTCCGGCAGGGGGCGTCGTGCTCGCGATCGGCCCGGAAGGGGGCTGGTCGCCGCGCGACCGCGACCAGCTGGCAGCGGCAGGGTTCCAGGGACTGCAGCTGGGCCCGCGGATCCTGCGCACGGAAACGGCCGGGCTGGCCGCGGTCGCGGCGTTGCAGGCGCGGTTGGGCGACCTGGGATAAGACAGGTTCGTGGTAGTGCCGGCCGCTGGCCGGCATCCACGGGATCAGGAGGTTGCCGGCCAACGGCCGGCACTACCGCGACCAACGCGTCCAGGGCAGCAGCCGAGCGCAGGCTCGGCTCTACAGGGCCCGCGCCAGATTGCAGTTTCCTTGTAGAGCCGAGCCATGCTCGGCTCGGTGCCGGTCGGCAGCCGGCACTACCGTTTGGTAGATCAGGCCGCCAGTGAATCCAGGGCGGCTTCCAGTGCGTCCAGGTTCGGCAACAGCGCGCTCTGCTCACCCAGCAGCACGCGCATGTGCACGGTCTGCGGCAGGGTTTCTTCGGAGGCGTCGGCCAGCAGGCCGTCGCGCGGCACCGAGATCAGCTGCGGGAAGTTCTGCGTCAGCAGCGCGTAGTACGGGCGCTGCGCGTTGCCGCTGAGGGACTTCAGCACCACCACCTTGTTGTGGCCGGCCACCGTCTCTTCGCCCAGCCCCGAAAGGCGTGCGAACGACACCAGCGGCACCTGCCAGCCGTGCCAGCCGATCTCGCCAACCAGCCAGCGCGGCGCATCGGAGACCGGCTGCACCGGCACGCGCGACATCATTTCGGCCACGGTGGCATTGGGCAGCAGCACGCGCTCGTTGCCGGCCTGGATCAGGACGCCGCGGATTTCGTCATTGCTGGCGTAGCTCATGGTGCGTCTCCGTTGTCGTCCTGCTCACCCCAGCGCGCGGCAATTGCCTGCGCCAGTTCCTGCGGTTCACCGGCCACCATGCCGGCAGCCACCACGGCGGTGGCCGCCGCCGGGTCATAGCAGCCCTCGCCCACCTGCCCGGCCACCCACGCACCGGCGGCAGCCAGGTCCAGCGCCGGGCCTACGTGGGCCAGGTCGGCACCGCTGAGCAGCACCAGCGCGGTGTGTTCGGCCGGCAGCGAAGCGAGCGAAATACCATTGGCATCGCTCTGGAAATGCAGGCCATCGCTGGCCGCGCGCACGCCGATATCATCGGCCAGCACGTGCACCTCGCCCGGCACCGCGTGCTGGCCGGCCTCGGCCAGCTGCACCGGCAACGGCGAAACGCGGGACATCTGCTTGACCAGGTTGCCGTAGCGGCCACCATCCAGACGCATGTGCACCAGGACCGGCACGCTCAACGACGCGGGCAGTGCGCCGAGCAGGCGACGCAACGCATCCGGGCCACCGATGCCGGCCAGCACCAGCAGCGATGCGGCACGCGCACCGGCCGGGGCGGCGGCATCCAGATCGACCAGGCTCAAATGATCGGTATCGAACGAGGGCTGCGGCGCGACGACCGGCGCCACGGCTTCTGCCGATACGGGTGCTTCGATCGATTCCTCGACCAGCGACCAGGCGGTGTGATCGAAGGAGACCGGCGGTGTCGCGGGCGCCGCCGGTTCGGCCAGTGCGTGCGGCGCCGAAGGCGGATCCAGAGGCTCGAGCACGACCGGCTGCAGCGCCGCCAGGGCCTGCTCCAGCGCGATCGGTTCGTGCAGGTCTGCCGGTGGCGAATACAGGCCGTCGGCCGGAACGTCATCGGCCCAGCTCAGCGCCTGTTCCAGGTGTGGCCGCAGGGCTTCTTCCTGCGGCGCCGGCGCGGGCGCCGGATGACCAGGCTCCAGCTGCAGGCTGGGCTCTTCTTCGGCGCCCGGCGGCAACACCTGCTGGTGGCCGTGCAGCTTGGCGGCCAGGTGGCGCCCCCAACGTTGCGCCTCCCAGCCGTCGCGGCGGGCGGCCAGCTCAGCCTCATCGAACACCAGGGTCAGCCCCGGTGCCGAGAGCGCGGATTCCAACCGTTCCAGTGCGTCCTCGATGGCAGCTTCCAGCGCGATCACCACGAACTGCGGATCCGCGGCCTGCAGGACCTGCGGCTCGAGGCCGTTCGGATCATCTTCCAGGACCAGCTGTACATCGGCATGCGCCAGCGCCTCGCGCAGGCGTTCACGCGCCGCACCGGGGCGGGCCAGCAGGGCGACGGCCGGGGCCGGATGGGTTTCACTCACGGACACGGGCGATCCCCAGCAGGTCGTACACGTTACGCATCAGGTCCAGTTCCTGGTACGGCTTGCCCAGATAACGCTGGACACCGATCTCGAAGGCACGCTGGCGGTGCTTGTCGCCGCTGCGCGAGGTGATCATCACGATCGGCACATCCCTGTATCGCGGATCGGCACGCATCACAGTGGCCAACTCGTAGCCGTCCATGCGCGGCATCTCGATGTCCAGCAACATCAGGTCCGGCACGCGCTCTTCCAACCGCTCCAGTGCTTCCACGCCATCGCGGGCGACACTGACTTCGAAGTTGTGGCGTTCGAGGATGCGGCCGGTCACCTTGCGCATGGTCAGAGAGTCATCGACCACCATCACCAGCGGCACCTGGCGTTCGTCGCGCGGCGCATTGGCCAGCACCGGTGCCGTCGGATTGGCCAGGAAGCGGCGCACCAGCGGCGCGACGTCCAGGATCACCACCACGCGGCCATCGCCGGTGATGGTGGCACCGTAGATGCCCGGTACCGATGCGATCTGCAGGCCGACCGGCTTGACCACGATTTCGCGGTTGCCCAGCACCTGGTCGATCGCCACGGCTGCACGCAGGTCACCGGCACGGACCAGCAACAGCGGCACCTGGTCCTGGCCATCGGCACGCGCCGGGGCCTGCCCGACCAGGCTGCCGAGGTCATACAACGGATAGTCTTCGCCGCTGTAGCGGTAGCTGCTGTCGGCGGCCTCGAAACGTTCGCGCGACAGGCGGCCGATACCGCTGACCGAGGCCACCGGCACGGCGAAGGTGGTCTCGCCGATCTGCACGAACACCGCCTGGGTGACGGCCAGCGTCTGCGGCAGGCGCAGGGTGAAGCGCACGCCCTGGCCGCGCACCGACTGGATGTCGACCGAGCCGCCCAGCTGGCGCACTTCGTTGCGCACCACGTCCATGCCCACGCCACGACCGGCCAGCTGGCTGACCTGGTCGGCGGTGGAGAAACCGGAGGCGAAAATCAGGTTGTCCAGTTCCTGATCGTTCGGCTGCGCGTCGGCGGCCAACAGGCCACGGTCGATGGCGCGGCGGCGGATCGCTTCGCGATCGAGGCCGGCACCGTCATCGGCCACTTCCAGCACGATTTCCGAGCCTTCACGGTGCAGGCGGATGGCAACTTCGCCCTCTTCCGGCTTGCCGGCGGCGCGGCGCTGTTCCGGCGCTTCCAGGCCATGGGCCACCGAGTTGCGCAACATGTGTTCGAGCGGCGCGACCATGCGATCGAGAACATTGCGGTCCAGTTCGCCGTGGGTGCCTTCCAGGGTCAGGTGCACCTGCTTGCCGGTATCCATGCCGGACTGCCGGACCACGCGGCGCAGGCGCGGCACCAGGCCATCGAACGGCACCATGCGCGCGCGCATCAGGCCGTCCTGCAGCTCGGAGCTGACGCGCGACTGCTGTTGCAGCAGCGAATCGTACTGGCGCGACAGATCGTCCAGCACCCCTTGCAGGCCGCCAAGGTCGGCCGCCGATTCGTTCAGCGCACGGCTGAGCTGTTGCAGCGTGGAGAAGCGGTCCAGCTCCAGCGGATCGAACTTCTGGTCTGCCTGGTCCTGCTCACGCTGGTAGCGGGCGACGATCTGCGCTTCGGTTTCCAGGTCGAGCCGGCGCAGCTGGTCGCGCAGTCGCGCGTTGGTGCGCTCCAGCTCGCCCATCGCACCACGGAACGCGCCGAGCTGCTGCTCAAGGCGCGAGCGGTAGATCGCCACTTCACCGGCATGGTTGACCAGGCGGTCGAGCAGATCCGCGCGCACGCGCACCTGTTCCTGCTGCGGGCGTGCCAGCGGATCTTCATCGACCACGCCTTCGGCCGGCAGCGGTGCCGACAGCGGCGCGTCGAGCAGTGCCGGCGCCGGACTGGCGACCGCTGCCGAAACAGTTTCCGCGACGCTCGCCACGTTGGCTACAGCTACGGCAGCCGCCGCTGCCGCAGCGAGATCGGTGGTCGTACGCACTTCGAACGCGTCGACCAGGTCCTGTGCCGGTTCCACCACGCGATGGTCGCCGGTGTGGGTGAGCAGCTGGTGCAGGCGATCGAATCCGCGCTCCAGCAACTGCACATCGCGGCGTTCGATCTCGGTGCGACCAGCGGCGACGGCTTCCAGCAACGATTCGATGCTGTGGCCAAGATCGCCGATGGCGTTGATGCCGGCCATGCGTGCGCCACCCTTCAGGGTATGCAGGTCACGCTGCAGGCCGGCCAGCACCTCGCGGTCCTGCGGCGCATCGCGCAGCTCGCTGATCAGGCCATCGCAGTGGTCGAGCAGGTCCTTGCCTTCCTCGACGAAGATGTCGACCAGCTCGCGATCGTAGACGCTGAAGTCGAGCGTATCGGCGCTGTCTTCCGGCACCGGGATGTCAAGGACGTCGGGTGCCACGGTTTCAGCCACGTCGGCGTCAGGCGCGCCAACGGCCGGGGCATCCGACACGGCATCGGCAGCTTCGGCGTGGACTTCCACCTGGCCCGGCGCGTCTTCCAGTTCGAAGAACCGGACCGGTTCGGCGGTGGCCGGCGCCGCGGCCTCCGCGATCTCCTCATTCACCGTCGCCGGGGACGGCTGATCGGCGCTCTCTCCTTCACCGATCGCCGCCTCCCCGCCGACGTCCGCATCCTCGGCAAAGGCTTCCGCCTCGCCCGGCGCGAGTTCGCTGGCCTGCAGGCCGAGCACGGACCATTGCCCGTCGTCGGCCAGGGGCTGCTCTTCGTCGATCACGTGCAGGCCGGCCTCGAGCGCGGCGTCCAGCGAGACCGGTTCTGCAAACCCCGGCGCAGCCATTTCATCCTGCAGGCTCGACAGCTCGCTGTCGAGTGGCAGTGCAGCAGGCGTCTCGAATGCCTCAGGGTCAGCGACGTGCACGTGATCGAACGAGGACGCATTCAGGTCAGATGCGACGGCTTCGACAGCATCCGGAATCTCTTCGGCATCGCGGTCGTCGACCGGCAGCGCACTGGCATCCAGGTACGGCGACAGATCGTCCACGACGGTCAAACCGGCATCGTCGGCCAACAGCGGCGCGCTTTCGGCCTCCGTCTCGACACCGTCTACCTCAACGCCCGGAACATCGTCGGCCACCTGGATCGATTCGACCACCGGTAGCGACGCCGCTCCCTCACCCGGTACCGACGGCCATCCGGCATCGAAGTAGCGCGAAAGATCGTCGCTGGCGGTCAGCTCACCAACCTCCAGCCCGCCCTCGCCCTCAATCGCCGCATCCTCGACCGGGGCTTCGGCGACATCGGCAACTGCCTGTGGTTCCTGCTCCGGCGCGACGGACGAAGGCGGTACCGCATCGGTTTCAGGCGCGATGGCTGCCGAGGCGTCCGCATCCCATTCCGCCGTCGGTTCGTCATCCAGCGCCAGCTCGGCTTCGTCGTCCTCCAGGCCCACCATCGGCCAGCGCGCTTCCGGCAACTCGCTGGCCAGCGCCTGCAGGCGCTGTGCCAGTACCTGTTGCGGTGCGATGCGCGGCTGTTCGGCCTGCAGCGCTTCCATGGTGGCGGTGATCGCCTGCGCGGTCGCATCCAGCGCGGCCACGCCTTCATAATTCGGCACCACCTCGGCGGCCAGTGCACGCTTGATGTAGGACTCGGCACCGCCGGTTACAGCCGTGATCTCGGGCACTTCGGTCATCGCGAAGGCGCCGTTCATGGTGTGCACTGCGCGCAGGAGTGCGTCGCTGACCGGCTGCGGTGCCTGCTGCGCCGAACGCAGCCAGTCCTGCAGGGTGGCCTGGTGGACTTCCACCTCGGCCTCGAGAATCTCGCGCAGCACGCTGTCGATGTTGGCCGGCGTGCCGGTGGTTTCGGCCTCCTCGGCGGTATCGGCCAGCGCCGAAGCGGCAATCTCCGCGTCGAGAATGCGGCTGATCTCGTCTTCGCCCACGGCTTCGGCCAGCGGTGCGACCGGTGCAGTGGCCCCAGGCAGGGGGACGTAGTAGGTTTCCTCGCCTGCACCGACACGATCGGCGATGGCCTGCATGGCCTGCAGGTCGACGCTGATGCGCTGGCCATGGCGCAGCGCCGCGTTCAGCTGGGGCAGCGCCGCATGCGCGTTGTCGACCATCGCCAGCACGGCGGGGGATGCAGCGCGGCTGCCATCCAGCACGCGGTTGAGCATGCCTTCGATCTTCCACGCGAACTCACCCAGGGTGCGTGCGCCGACCAGGCGGCCACTGCCCTTGAGAGTATGGAAGATGCGGCGGATCGGGCGCAGCCGGTCCATGTTGTCCGGCTGCATCCGCCATGCCGGCAGCAGCGTGCCGAGATTGGCCAGCTCATCGTCGAACTCTTCCAGGAACACCTCGCGGATGTCCTCGTCGATGTTCTCGGCATCGTCATCGAAACCGGCGTCGAAGCCCGCATTGGTGTCAGCATCGGTCCCGGCAACGGCCGAATCCACCGCCTCCGGCGCTGCCGCAGCGGCCATCGCCTGTGGATTGAAGCCGGCAGCGGCCGCACTCAACTCGGCGAAGAACTGGGCGTCGGCCTCGCTGAAATCGATCGGCGCGATGGTGTCGATATCGATCACCGACACGGCCGGCGCCGAGGTTTCCGCTGCCGGGATGGGCGCTTCGATCGACGGCGGCGTGATCAACGTTGCCGGCAGGTCATCCGGGGCCTCATCCACCTCGGCCAGCACTGCGGGCGATACATCGGCCAGCGGCGGGACGACGGCATCGACGATCTCCAGCGAAGGATGCAACGCGGCGTCATCGTCCAGCGACAGCGTTTCCATCGCATGCAGCGACAGCACGTCGTCAGCGTTGTCCAGCGCGTCGGCATCGAAGCGGAACACCACGTCGTCGGCCACGGCAGCCGCATCCTGTTCGGCCGCCACCGGGTCGAATACCGGTGCAGCATCGAAAGCGGTCGCGGAGGAATCCACCGCGTCCGTCATCTCATCGATCACAGGCGCTGCGGTGTCCTCAAGCATCTGCGGCGCCTCGGACAGCGACCACTGCGGTGCACCGGGGTGGCCGCTGTCAGCCAGTTCGAAGCTGACCGGATCGAAACTGGCGAAGGTCGGGCTGCGCTCGTCATCGGCAGGCACGATGGCGTCGGCCTCCGGATGGAACGGCGCCAGCTCCCACTGCGGGACATCCGGCGCAGGTGCGCTGGACGCCGCGAAGACCAACGATGCCTCCGCATCGTCGTGCGTCGGCGACGGCGAAGCATCGATATCAGCCTTGCTGGCGGCCACGGTGCCCAGTGCGCCGAACATCAAGCGGTTGTCGGACACCATCGGCGCCGGCGAGGCCGGCGGCGGATCGAAGGTGAAGTCCGGCAGTGGCACCGGCACGTCGCCGGCAGCGGGCGCCGCAGGCTGCACCGGAACCTCGATGCGCTCCGGCTGCAGCGGCTCGGCCTGCAACGCAACCGGCTCACGTTCGACCGGCAGCAGTGCCGGCGCTTCCGGCGCGACGGCATTGTGCTCCGGCAGCGGCCAGTAGCGCAGAGCCTCGAGGCTGCTGCGGGTGATTTCGAGGATGTCCTCGCGGCCCGGGCGGCGGTCGCGCAGGGCTTCCAGGTAGTACTCCAGGCTGGCCATGGCATCGGCCAGGGTGTCCAGCTGGCGGCCACTGGGCACGCGCTGGCGGCCGATCAGTTCGGCCTCGATGTACTGCTGCACGCCGCGCAGGTAATCGGCGGCGGTACCCAGGTCGAGCATGCGCAGCGCGCCGGACACATCGCCCAGCAGGCGTGGTACATCCTGCAGCTCGGCATGGTTCCAGCTGGTTTCGATGAAGGCGACGAAATGCTCGCGGGCAGCGGCGAAGTTGGCGATGGCTTCATGCGCCAGCACCTCCACCGTGCGCCGGTTCTCGACCGCGCTCGGATCGTCCTCGCCACTGCCGCCGGCGCCCAGATGGGCAACCTGGTCGTCCAGCGAGGCATCGACGTACAGCAGTGCACCGGCAATATCCAGCAGCAGGTTCTCGTCAATCTGCTGGCGACCTTCAACCACGCCGCGCAGCGCATCGCGCTGCTGCACGACCACGCCGCGGGCCACGCCCAGGCCCATCATGCCCAGCGTGTCGGCCACGGCGCCAAGCTCGTTGGCCTGGGTCTGCAGCTGTTCCGGCGCACCACCGGTGCGCAGGTGCAGGTCAAGCGCATCCTTGATGCGCAGCAGTTCTTCCTTCACCGCACTGCCGACCGTGTCGAGCAGCTCGCGGTTGCGTCCGCTCAGGCTGCCACGGGCATGGTCCAGCTCGGCCTCGGTGGCGGTGACGCTCTCCGGCGCAAAGGCCAGCAGCACACTGTCAGTGACGCCTTCTTCGCCGCGCGACGCACGGATCTCGTTGAGCAGCGGCATCAGCACGATCGGAATGTCGCGATGGCCGTTCTGCAGGCGTTCCAGATAGTCGGGCAGCAGCACGCTGCCACGCATCAGGGTTGCGCAGGCTTCATCACGGTCGGCCACGCGACCAGCGCCGATGGCATTGGCCAGCTGCTCCAGTTCTTCGGCCACCATCGCCGGGGCATACAGCTCGACCATGCGCAGGGTGCCCTGCACCTGGTGCAGGTAGCCGGCGCAGATGCGCATGCGGCTGGCATCGGTCGGGTCTTCGGCGTAGTACTCGACCTCGTTGCGCACCTGGCGCAGGGTCTCGTCCAGCTCGGGCTTGACCCAGCCCAGCGCTGCGTGGCTCATCGCATCGCGCAGACTGCTCATGGACGCGCTCCGTTCGCCGCCGCGCGGTGGCCGCGCGAGTTCTGGCGTGGGGAATGGAAATGCTTCATCGACTGGTTCCTTGCTCGCCGCCCTGCCCGCGTCACGCCGGCAGCTTGAAGTCGGCGACCGAACGGCGCAGGTCCGCCGCCAGCTGCGCGAGGTGGCCGATCGACTCGGCGGTCTGTCCGGCACCCTGCGAGGTCTGCCCGGTGATCTGCCGGATCACGCCCATGGTGCGGGTGATGTCCGAGGCGGCGGCCGACTGCTGCTGGGCGGCGATGGAGATGTTCTTGATGAGGGTGTTCAGCGCGTTTGACACGCGTTCGATCTCGGTCAGCGCGGTACCGGCGTCCTCGGCCAGGCGCGCACCAGACACCACTTCGGCCGTGGTCTGCTCCATCGAGGTGACCGCTTCATTGGTGTCGGCCTGAATGGCCTGGACCAGGTTTTCGATGCGTCGGGTCGCACCCGAGGTGCGTTCTGCCAGGCGCTGCACTTCGTCGGCCACGACCGCGAAACCGCGGCCCGCTTCACCGGCCGACGCGGCCTGCACCGCCGCGTTCAACGCCAGGATGTTGGTCTGCTCGGAGATGTCGTTGATCAGTTCCACGATCGAGCCGATTTCCTGCGACGACTCGCCCAGGCGCTTGATGCGCTTGGAGGTTTCCTGGATCTGGTCACGGATCTGGTCCATGCCCTGGATGGTCTCGCGCACCACGCCGGCACCTTCGGCAGCGATCACCACCGAGCGCTGTGCCACGTCGGCCGACTCGGCCGAGTTGCGCGACACCTGCTCGATGCTCGCCGCGATCTCCCCGATGCGGTCCGAAGCCGAGGTGATCTGGTTGGCCTGGTGCCCCGCGGCCTCTGCCAGCTGCATGGCGGTGGCCTGGGTTTCCTGGGTGGACATCGCGACCTTGGCCGAGGTGTCGTTGATGGTGGTCACCAGGTGGCGCAGCTCATCAACCGCGTAGTTGATCGCGTCGGCGATCGCGCCGGTCATGTCCTCGGTCACCGAGGCCTTCACCGTCAGGTCGCCCTCGCCGAGCGAGGAGATTTCGTCCAGCAGCCGCATGATCGCCTGCTGGTTGCGGCTGTTGAATTCCACCTGGGTCTGGTAGCGCAGTTCCTGCTCGCGCGAGCGGCTGCGCACGTTGGTGGAGACGAAGCCGATGATCGCGATCAGCGACAGCGCACCGGAGACCACGCCAATCCAGAAGTTCGGGAACAGGCGGGTGTCGGATACCGAGCCGAACGAGGAGAACGCGTCGAACAACTTGCGGCTGTCATCCAGCATGTGGGCCGAACCCTGGCCCAGCGCGGTGGCAGCGGACTGCGCCGCGAACAGCTGGCGCGAGCTGGCCAGGATCGCGTCGGCGTCCTGCTTCATCGCTTCCCACTTCTGCTGTGACTGTTCCAGCGCGGCCACGGCGGCGGCACCGCGCACGGCGGTGATGCCCAGTTCCTCGTTGCCGTTGCGCAGGCCGTCGAGCACCTGCGAGAACACGGTGATGTCACGTGCCAGCGCATCGCCGGAGGTCGCCGCGGCGCTGCCACCGGCACGCATTTCGGTCACGCGGCGGGCCATCGAACCGGCCACCACAACCTGCTGCAGCGCGCTGTACACCTGCGACGACGGCGCGCCGGAAGCGGACATCGCACGCACCAGCTCGTTCAGCTGGGCCTGCAGGCCCGGCACTGCGCCGGTGAAGTTGTTCGCGTTGCCGGCCAGCGCCAGCACGGCCGGTTCGCTGGCCACCAGCTGCCCGGCCTGCTTGCCCAGCGGCGCCCAGGTCTCGCCGAGGGTGGCGATGGCACCGGCTACGCCCGGCTCCTTGCCGTAGCGTCCCTGCAGGGTCGACACGTTCTGCTCGATCGCGTTGCGGGTGGCCTTGAAGGCGGTGAAGGCCTGGGCGTTGCCGCCGACCGCGTCACGTCCCTGGTTGGCCAACTGCTGCGACAGCACCTGCAGGTCGGCGGCCTTGGAGCCGGCGTCGGCAAGGCGGCTGCCCTGCCAGGTGGCGACGCCGGTGTTGACGCCGAACAGGATCATCGATGCCAGCAGCAGGAACAGCCAGAGGTTGCTGCCGCCCAGCCGCAGCTTGCCGGTCTTGGTGGCGTCCGAAGCAGTACTCATCGTTCAACCTCGATCTTCAATGCAGGGGGCGATGCCTGGCCTCAGGCCGCGGCTTGCCGGAATTCAGGGGTGCGCGACAGCAGCGAGAGCGAGAACACGCCCCAGTCATGGCCGTCGGCATGGAAAGCACGATCGACGAAATGCCCGTAGCGGCCTTCTGCCAACGTGCCCGCTTCGATCTGCTGGTCCAGCTCGAAGCTGCGCTGGCCGAACAGTTCATCGATGGTCAGTGCGACGTCGCCGCCGGCCTGGCGCATGATCAGCACGCGCTGGCCTTCCTGCTGCACGGTGCGCGTGCCTTCCAGGAAGTACTTCAGGTCGACCACCGGGAACAGGTTGCCGCGCAGGTTGCCCACGCCCAGCAGCCAGGGCTGCGCACAGGGTACCGGGGTCACCGGCGGCATCGGTACGATTTCCACCACTTCGCGGAAATCGGACACCAGCCGGCGCTGACCGACGCGGAAACCCACGCCACGCCACAGGTCCTGGGCAAACTGCTTTCCGGGCAGCTGCACCGCATGGGCCAGGCTGCGCCGTTCATAGGCTTCAAGGATGTCGAAGGGCGAGCGCATCAGGCCACCAGTTCGTTGATCCGCGCGATCAGTTCATCCTCGCGCGGCGGCTTGACGATGTAATCGGCGGCGCCCTGGCGCAGGCCCCAGGCCTTGTCGGTTTCCATCGCCTTGGTGCTGACGATGATCACCGGGATGTGCTTGATCGCCGCATCACGGGCCATCGCACGGGTCGCCTGGAAGCCGCTCATGCCGGGCAGGACCACGTCCATCAGCACCAGCTGCGGCACCTGGTCGCGGACCAGCTGCAGGCCATCCTCGGCGTTGTCCGCTTCCAGCACTTCGTGGCCGGCACGGCGCAGCCACTGGGTGAACACCGCGCGGTCGGTCGGTGAATCCTCGATCAGGACGATACGAGCCATTGTGCCTTTCCCCCCTGGTCAGGCGTTGACGTATGTGCGGATGGCACCCAGCAGTTCTTCACGCGTGAAAGGCTTGGTCAGGTACTGCTCCGAGCCGACGATGCGTCCCCGCGCCTTGTCGAACAGGCCATCCTTGGACGACAGCATGATGACCGGGGTCGCCTTGAACAGCTGGTTGCCCTTGATCAGCGCGCAGGTCTGATACCCGTCCAGGCGCGGCATCATGATGTCGACGAAGATGATCTGCGGTTGCTGGTCTGCGATCTTGGCAAGCGCTTCGAAGCCGTCGGTGGCGGTGACCACCTCGCAGCCTTCGCGCTTGAGCAGCGTTTCCGCAGTCCTGCGGATGGTCTTCGAATCATCGATGACCATTACCCGGAGTCCTGCGAGTTCCCCGCCCGCAGTCGTGTTTTCAGTCATTGCCTATCCCCAAGCGCACGGCCCGATCTCTGGCGGGGGCCGCTGCGAAAGCGTATCTATATCGCACTTTCCGCGCCCGCTTCAAGGCCGCCCCACGGCGCGGGGCATGGCCCCCTCCTGAACGTGACGGGTTTCGCAATGAGTGCGCGACCGCCGGGCGGACGCTGCGTTGCAGTATGGCAGGGAGGCGCGCGACCGGCGTTGCCGCTACCATCAACGCCTTGCCTGACAGGTGCGACCATGCCGTTGAACGTCATCGTGGTGATGGACCCCATCGCCCACATCAAGATCGCCAAGGACACCACCTTCGCCATGCTGCTGGAAGCCCAGCGCCGCGGCCATGCCCTGCACTACGTGCGGCCGGGCGGACTGGCCCTGGAAGGTGGCGTGGCGGTGGCCCAGACCGCGCCGCTGCAGGTGCGCGACGACCCGGCCGGCTGGTATGAGCTGGGTGAGTTCAGCCGTACCGAGTTCGGGCCCGGCCAGATCGTGCTGATGCGCAAGGACCCGCCGGTCGACGCCGAGTACATCTACGACACCCAGGTGCTGGACGTGGCCGCCGCTGCCGGTGCCTGCGTGGTCAACAACCCGCAGGGCCTGCGCGACTACAACGAGAAGCTGGCCGCCCTGCTGTTCCCGCAGTGCTGCCCGCCGACCCTGGTCAGCCGCGATGCCAAGGCGCTGAAGGCCTTCGCCCTCGAACACGGCCAGGCCGTGCTGAAGCCGCTGGACGGCATGGGCGGCCGCTCGATTTTCCGCAGCGGCCAGGGCGATCCGAACCTGAACGTGATCCTGGAGACACTGACCGACGGCGGCCGCAAGCTGGCGCTGGCCCAGAAGTTCATTCCCGACATCACCGCCGGCGACAAGCGCATCCTGCTGGTCGACGGCGAACCGGTCGATTACTGCCTGGCACGCATTCCCCAGGGTGACGAGTTCCGCGGCAACCTGGCGGCCGGCGGCCGTGGCGAAGGGCGCCCGCTGAGCGAGCGTGACCGCTGGATCGCCGGCCAGGTTGGCCCGGAGATGAAGCGTCGTGGCATGCGCTTCGTCGGCCTGGACGTGATCGGCGATTACCTGACCGAGGTCAACGTGACCAGCCCGACCTGCGTGCGCGAGCTCGACGCGCAGTACGGCTTGAACATTGCCGGCACCCTGTTCGACGCGCTCGAGGCCGGCCTGCGCTGATGCCGTCCGCACCCGCCGTTCTGCCCCCGCCGCCACGCGAAGCGCAACGGCTGGGGGCCACCATCGCACTGTCGGTGCTGGTCCACGCCCTGCTGATCCTGGGCGTGGGCTTCGCCGTGAAAGGCGATGCTCCGCTGGTGCCGACGCTGGAAGTGATCTTCAGCCAGACGCGCACCGCACTGACGCCAAAGCAGGCTGATTTCCTTGCCGCCGCCAACCAGGAAGGCGGTGGCGAGCACGACCGCGCACAGCGTCCGCGCGACAACCAGGCCGGCATCGTGCCGCAGGCGCAATCCGGACTCAGCCCGGTTCCCCAGCAACAGCAATCGGCCGCGCCGGTTCCGCCGCCGCAGGCACGGGTGGTCAGCAGCCGCAACGGACAGGACTCGGTGGCACAGGCGCAGGCCCAGCCAACCCCGGAACGCCCCGAGCCGGACGCGCCGTTGAGTGCACGCGAGCAGCGCGATGTGGAGATGGCGCGACTGGCTGCCGAAGTGCATCTGCGCTCGGCGCAGTATGCCAAGCGCCCGAATCGCAAGTTCGTGTCGGCCAGCACGCGTGAATATGCCTATGCCAATTACCTGCGTGCTTGGGTCGACCGTGCCGAGCGCGTCGGCAACCTGAATTATCCGGACGAGGCCCGGCAGCGACGGCTCGGCGGCCAGGTGGTGATCAGCGTGGGCGTGCGGCGCGATGGCAGCGTGGAGAGCAGCCGCATCCTGCGTTCAAGCGGGACGCCGCTGCTGGATGAAGCGGCGCTGCGGGTGGTGACGCTGGCGCAGCCGTTCCCGCCGTTGCCAAAGACCGAGGACGAGATCGACATCCTGCAGGTCACCCGTACCTGGGTGTTCCTGCCGGGCGGCACGCTGCACGACGACCGGTAAGGTTTTGGTGCCCGGGCCTGCGGCCCGGGACCCGCTGAAGGGCTAGAGCAACAGCAACAGCAGCGGTTGGTGTCCTGAAGCTTGGCGGGGCGGTGTCGGGCGGCGGGGACGCCGCAAGTACGTCCGTGTAGGCTTGGCAGCCGCTTGCTCGTGTGCGCTTTCCTGCGCACACGGCAAGACCGGGGTTGGGCGTCCTGCCCAACCCGCCCGAGGCATGCCTCGGGCTCATGCGGCTGACACCCCGCACTCCGACACCGCCCCACCTCTGACAGATTCCCGCGATCGGGTATATCCACGCCGTGCTTGGATGAAATCTGTCAGATATCGATACCCAACGAGCTGTTCCGACAGATCGCAGAGAACTGTCGAAGGCGGGGTGGGTCCGGTTGAGGGGGCGTGAGCCGCATGGATGCGGCGACCGAGCTTACATGGGTGAGGGCGCTTTGCTTGCGAAGCACTGCTTCGCAAGCGCCCGAGCGCACAGCCGCCAGCGGCTGGGCCGGGCCCCGGAGGGGTACTTGCAGCGTCTCCCGCAACCGGATCCACCCCGCCATCCCACGGATAGCCGCTGTTGCTGTTGCCTTGGCTTGAAGCGGGTGCAGGGCCGCAGGCCCTGCCGCTACCCCTGTTCCCGGCGCCCGCGCAGGATGTCGCGGAACCACTGGCGGTGATGCTTGTACGCCCACCCATAGGTCACCTTGCCCTGGGTCATCGCCCGCACCGATCCCTTGATCCAGAGCGCCGCATAGATGTGCACCACGATCGCGCAGACCAGCACCCAGCCGAACAGCGCATGGGCCAGCACCGAGAAGCGGATCACTCCGATCGGGAAGAAATGACTGAAATACTGCCGCCAGATCACGAAGCCGGTCAGCAGCAGTGCTGACAGGCAGCCGATGATGGCCCAGAACAGCAGCTTCTGGCCGGCATTGAAGCGACCGACCGGTGGCAGCTTTTCATCCTCGTTGCGCAGCACATCGCGCATGCCGCGCATCCACGCGCGGTCATCGGCGGTCGGCAGGTTGTCGCGCCACATGCGCAACGCCAGCAGCGCAAAGCCCACCACCATGGCCAGGCCGATGAACGGATGCAGGATGCGCGTCCACGGGCCGCCACCGAACAGCTGGGTCAACGGGAACAGGGCAGGGTGGAACAACGCCAGCCCGGACAGCGCGGTCAGCACGAAGCAGATCGCCACGATCCAGTGATTGATGCGGGTCGGCGCGCGGTAGCGGATGATCTGCCGCGGGTGCGGGGCGTATTTCATGGCCGCTGCTCCTCTTCGATCTTCTTCGCCTCGTGCTCGGCTTCTTCTTCTTCCTCGTCGTTGACCGTGTTGCGGCCGATGCCGATGTAATGCAGGAACCCAGCAAAGGCCGTAGCGGCGATCGCCAGCACGCCCAGCGGCTTGGCTACGCCCTTCCAGACTTCCACCATCGGGCTGATGCGCGGGTCCTTGGGCAGGTCGGCGTACAGCTCGGGCTTGTCCACGTGCTGCAGCACGTACATCACATGGGTACCGCCGACGCCCTGCGGGTCGTACAGGCCGGCATTCTCGTAGCCGCGCGATTTCAGGTCTTCCACGCGGCCGGCGGCATGCTCGGTCATCGCCTGTTTACTGCCGAAGGTGATCGCCCCGGTCGGGCAGGTCTTCACGCATGCCGGCTCCTGACCGACCGCCACCCGGTCCGAACACAGCGTGCACTTGTAGGCCTTGTGGTCCTTCTTGGAGATGCGCGGTACGTCGAACGGGCAGCCGGTCACGCAGTAGCCGCAGCCGATGCAGTTCTCTTCCTGGAAGTCGACGATGCCGTTGGCATACTGGATGATCGCGCCGGGCGACGGGCAGGCCTTCAGGCAGCCCGGGTCGCTGCAGTGCATGCAGCCCTCCTTGCGGATCAGCCACTCCAGCTTGCCCTTTTCGTCCTCGTACTCGCGGAACTTCATCACCGTCCACGACTGTTCGCTCAGATCGGGCGGGTTGTCATAGCTGCCAACGCAGCTGCCCACTTCGTCGCGCAGGTCGTTCCACTCCATGCAGGCGACCTGGCAGGCCTTGCAGCCGATGCACTTGCTCACATCGATCAGCTTGGCGACCTGGCCGGTGTGCGCACCGCGCGCCTCCGGCGAGGGCGTGGTGGTGGCCGAGCGGCGGATGATGTCCAGCGATTGCAGTGACATGGCGTTTCTCCTACACCTTCTCGACCTTGACCAGGATGCACTTCGATTCGGGCGTCTGCGAGTTGCCGTCACCGATGGCATTGGTCAGCGTATTGGCGATATATCCGGGCTTGGCCGCACCGAGGAAGCCCCAGTGGATCGGCACGCCCACCTGGTGCACGGTCTTTCCATCGATCTGCAGGGCCTTGATCCGCTTGGTCACCATCGCAACGGCTTCGATATGGCCACGCTTGGAACTCACCCGCACGCGGCTGCCGTTGGTGATGCCCAGCTCATCGGCCAATGCCGCGCCGATCTCGACGAACTGCTCGGGCTGGATGATGGCGTTCAACTTGCCGTGCTTGGTCCAGAAGTGGAAATGCTCGGTCAGGCGGTAGGTGGTGGCCACATGCGGGAACTCGTCCGGCGAACCGATCTGTGCACGGTCGCTGGCGAACACGCGTGCCGCCGGGTTGTTCAGCGTCAGGGCCTGGCCGGGGCTGAGCGGGTTGCTGCGCAGCGGCGTATCAAAGGGCTCGTAGTGCTCCGGGAACGGTCCCTCGGCCATGCCGGCCTTGGCGAAGAAGCGGGCGATGCCTTCCGGGTTCATGATGAACGGGCCCATCCCGCCGGCGGGATCTTCGTCGGCCTTGAAGTCCGGCACGTCCACGTTGCCCCAGTTCTTGCCGTTCCAGGCCAGCAGCGTGCGGCGCGGATCGAAGGGCTGGCCGGCCACGTCGCACGAGGCGCGGTTGTACATCACGCGGCGGTTGGCCGGCCACGCCCATGCCCAGCCCAGCGTGTTGCCGATGCCGG
Organism: Stenotrophomonas maltophilia group sp. RNC7; assembly: GCF_030910085.1. Taxonomy (NCBI): domain Bacteria; kingdom Pseudomonadati; phylum Pseudomonadota; class Gammaproteobacteria; order Lysobacterales; family Lysobacteraceae; genus Stenotrophomonas; species Stenotrophomonas maltophilia group sp. RNC7. The sequence goes on from NZ_JAVFVN010000361.1 coordinate 45,290, forward strand.
TCGGGTCACTGTTGTCACGCCGCGCCATCATGTTGCCGGTCGGACCCCAGGCGCCGATGTAGATCCAGCAGCCGGAGGCGGTGCTGCCGTCGTCGCGCAGGTCGCCAAACGCGGCCAGCTGCTCGCCGGCCTTGCGCACCAGCCTGGTCGGGTCCTTCGGATCGAACACGTCCACGAGCGCCTTGCCGTTGTATTCCATCGCCAGTTCTTCCGGCGTCGGCAGCTCCGGGTTGGCGTACTTCCAGGCCAGGTCGCGCACCGGCTCCCACCACGCACCGCCATCCTTCTCGTACATCGCTTTGATGCGATGGAACAGCTCGGACATGATCTCGATGTCGCTGCGCGCTTCGCCCGGCGGGTTGGCCCCCTTCCAGTGCCACTGCAGCCAGCGCGATGAATTGACCACCGCGCCGTTCTCCTCGGCGAAGGAGGTGGTGGGCAGGCGGAACACTTCGGTCTGGATCGTGCTCGGGTCGACGTCGTTCAGTGCGCCGTGGTTCTGCCAGAAGGCGATGGTCTCGGTTTCCAGCGGATCCATGCTGACCATGAACTTCAGCTTGGAGAACGCGCTGATCAGCTTGCCCTTGTTCGGCGCCGAAGCCAGTGGGTTGAAGCCCTGGCAGATGTAGCCATGGATCTTGCCCTCGTTCATCAGCTCGTACGCCTGCAGCATGTCGTACGGCTTGTCGAGCTTGGGCAGGTAATCGAAGCACCAGTTGTTGTCGGCGGTGGCGGCATCGCCCCACCACGATTTCATCAGGCTGACGTGGAACTTCGGGTAGTTCTGCCAGAACGACATCTGGTTGGCGCGCAGGGGCTTCTGCGTGCGCTTGGCGATGTAGGCCTCGTAGTCCTGCTCATCCTGTTTCGGCAGGGTCAGGTAGCCGGGCAGCAGGTCGGACATCAGGCCGATGTCGGTCAGGCCCTGGATGTTGGAGTGCCCGCGCAGCGCGTTCATGCCACCACCGGCCACGCCGATGTTGCCCAGCAGCAGCTGCACCATGGTGCCGGCACGCACGTTCTGCGCGCCGATCGAGTGCTGCGTCCAGCCCAGCGCGTACAGGATGGTCATCGCCTTGTCCTTGCCGGCGGTGGACGCGATCATGTCCCACACCTGGCGGATGCTGTCGGCCGGCGTGCCGCAGATGCGCTCGACCATCTCCACGGTGTAACGCGCGTAGTGTTGTTTCAGCAGGTTGTAGACGCAGCGCGGGTCCTTCAGCGTCGGGTCGCTGCGCACGAAGCCATCGTCACCGTAGGCGTAGTCCCAGCTGGAACGGTCGTAGCTGCGCTTCTCTTCGTTGTAGCCCGAATACAGGCCGTCCTTGAAGGCGAACTCGTCCTTCACCAGGAACGACATGTCGGTGTAGTTCAGCACGTACTCGTGCTGGATGCGGTCCTCGGTCAGCAGGTAGTTGATCAGGCCGCCCAGGAACACGATGTCGGTACCGGTGCGGATCGGCGCGTACACATCGGCCACCGCGGCCGAGCGGTTGAAGCGCGGATCGACCACGATCAGCCGGGCCTTGTTGTGCGCCTTGGCCTCGGTCACCCATTTGAACCCGCACGGATGCGCCTCGGCGGCATTGCCACCCATGATCAGGATCAGGTCGGCATTCTTGATGTCGACCCAGTGATTCGTCATCGCACCACGGCCTAGCGTCGGGGCAAGACCTGCCACCGTCGGGCCGTGTCAGACACGTGCCTGGTTGTCGAATGCCAGCATGCCAAGGGAGCGGACGACCTTGTGGGTCAGCACCGCGGTCTCATTGCTGGTGGCCGAGGCCGCCAGCATGCCGGTGGTCAGCCAGCGGTTGACCGTCTGCCCGGCTTCGTTCTTCTGCACGAAGTTGGCGTCGCGGTCTTCCTTCATCAGCCGCGCGATGCGATCCAGCGCATCGTCCCAGCTCAGCCGCTTCCACTCGTTGGAGCCCGGCGCGCGGTACTCGGGGTAGAGCAGGCGCGACTTGCTGTGGATGATGTCGGCCAGGCCGGCACCCTTCGGGCACAGCGTGCCGCGGTTGACCGGATGGTCCGGGTCGCCCTCGATATGGAAGATGCTCGGCTCGGCGTTCTTGGCGCCATCGCCGAGGCTGTACATCAGGATGCCGCAGGCCACCGAACAGTAGGTACAGGTGTTGCGGGTCTCGGTCGCGCGGGTCAGCTTGTATTGCCTGACCTCCGCGAGCGCGATGCCGGGCGCGAAGCCCATCAAGGCCAGGCTGGAGCCGACCAGGGTTGTCCCGGTCACTTTCAGGAACTGGCGGCGGCTCATCGATGGCATGCCGTTCTCCTGGGATGGCGGGGAGGCGCAGGCCTCCGGGCTGTCGTTGGGTACGGGCCGGTTATAGCACAGGCCCCCGGATGCCCATGTGGCACAAGGCGCGGCGCCTGCCGGGCGGGCCCGGAAAGGGCCTGCTCTGGTAAAGTTGCGTGCCCGCCCCCTGGGGAAGCGTCTGCCGGGCCTGGTTCCAGGATGTTCCGCGCAGCCCCCGCCGTCCTGGCGCGATCCTCCGCGCCGGACCTGGAACACCGAGGAAAAATTTTGCGAAATCAACCAATTGGGTTCCGCGCATGAGCGCCCCGTCGAAGCCGTCGGACGCCGTTGCGCGCGGCACGCTGTACATCGTGGCCGCCCCGTCCGGCGCCGGCAAGAGCAGCATCGTCAATGCCACCCTGGCGCGTGACCCGCAGATCGCCCTGTCGATCTCCTTCACCTCGCGCGCGATGCGCCCCGGTGAGGTGAACGGCCAGCACTACCACTTCGTCAGTGCCGAGAAGTTCGAGCAGATGATCGCCGCCGGCGACTTCTTCGAACACGCCTGGGTGCACGGCGACTGGAAGGGCACGGCCCGGCAGTCGGTGGAACCGCAGCTGGCCGCCGGCCAGGACGTGCTGCTGGAGATCGATTGGCAGGGCGCGCAGCAGGTGCGCCAGCTGGTGCCGGGCACGGTCACCGTGTTCATCCTGCCGCCGTCCAAGCAGGCCTTGCAGGACCGCATGCGCAAGCGCGGCCAGGACAGCGAAGCGGTCATCGCCCAGCGGCTGGGGGCAGCCCGCGATGAAATGCTGCACTTCAACGAGTTCGACTACGTCATCGTCAACGAGGTATTCGACACTGCCGTGGACGAGCTGTGCGCCATCTTCACTGCCAGCCGCCTGCGCCGGGAGGCCCAGAAGGTCCGCCACGCCGGCCTGATCCAGGCGCTGCTGACCCCCGATCCGGGTGCAACTGACTGATTCCAAAAGAATCGGGTAGGGGTTGGCTTGATTTTGTCCAGCCCCTGCCAGTACACTCCGTCCCCTTTCCCTCATTCGACTGAGCGGCCGACCGGTCGCCGGGAGCCCGTATGGCCCGCATCACCGTAGAAGATTGCCTGGAAGTCGTTAACAACCGTTTCGAACTGGTCATGATGGCGTCCAAGCGTGCCCGCCAGCTCGCCAACGGCGTGCAGGCCACGCTGGACAACAGCGAGACCGAGGACAAGCCGACCGTGCTGGCGCTGCGCGAAATCGCCGCCCGCAAGATCGACAACGCCCTGATCGACGAAGTCGAGAAGGCCGAGCGTGAGCGCGCCGAGCGCGAAGCGCTGGAGTGGGCTGCCGCCGAAGTGGTCGCCGACGAAGACATGTCCAAGAACGACGATTGATCGCATCGATCAACGTAATCGTTGGATACACCGAACAGCCCGCCCCGTGCGGGCTGTTTCGCATTCAGGATTTGCCGTAAACGTCGCGCTGGAATAGGCTTCGGGCATGAACCCAGGCCCCACTGCCAAGGTCGCCGCAGCCCCCGCTGCCGCCGTACCCGACTATGTCCTCCAGCTCGAACGCGCCGCCCATTACCTGCCGCCGGAACAGCTGCCGCTGTTGCGCCGTGCCTGGGAAGTCGGGGCCTCCGCGCACGCTGGGCAGACGCGCAAGTCGGGCGAGCCCTATATCACCCATCCGGTGGCCGTAGCCCAGGTGCTGGCCGAGCTCGGCCTGGACGTGGAAGCGCTGATCGCCGCGATCCTGCACGACACCATCGAAGACACCCCGCTGACCCGCGAGGCGCTGGCCGCCGAGTTCGGCGAAGCCGTGGCCGAACTGGTCGACGGCGTCACCAAGCTGGACAAGCTGAAGTTCCGCGACCGCCAGGAAGCGGCCGCCGAGAGCTTCCGCAAGATGCTGCTGGCGATGTCGCGCGACCTGCGCGTGATCATGATCAAGCTGGCCGACCGCCTGCACAACATGCGCACGCTGGGCGCGCAGAGCCGCGAAGCGCGCGGCCGCATCGCCCGCGAGACGCTGGAGATCTACGCGCCCATCGCCCAGCGCCTGGGCATGAGCCTGGTCAAGAGCGAGCTGCAGAACCTGGGGTTCAAGGCGCTCTACCCATGGCGCCACGCCATCATCGAAAAACACATCCGCAGCCAGCCGGTGGTGCGCCGCGAAGCGATGGCGCAGGTGGAAGTGCAGCTGTCGCAGCGCCTGGCCAAGGAGGGGATCGAGCATCGGCTGATCAGCCGCATCAAGACCCCGTGGAGCATCTACAACAAGATGCGCGACGAGAACAAATCCTTCGACCAGGTGATGGATGTGTTCGGCTTCCGCCTGGTCGTGCGCAGCGTGCCCAGCTGCTACCACGCGCTGGGTTCGGTGCACGCCACCTTCAAGCCGCTGGATGGGCGCTTCCGCGATTTCATCGCCATTCCCAAGGCCAACGGTTACCAGTCGCTGCACACCGTGCTGTTCGGGCCGTATGGTTCGCCGATCGAAGTGCAGATCCGTACCGAGGAAATGGACCTGATCGCCGAACGCGGCGTGGCCGCGCACTGGACCTACAAGTTCGGTGGTGACTCGCCCAACAGCGCGCAGAGCCGTGCCCACGCCTGGATCGTCGAGCTGATCGACTCGCAGCGCGCCGCCGGTTCCTCGCTGGAGTTCCTCGACAACGTCAAGGTCGACCTGTTCCCGGACGAGGTCTACCTGTTCACCCCGAAGGGCAAGATCCTGGCGCTGCCGCGCAACTCCACCGCGCTTGATTTCGCCTACGCCGTGCATACCGACGTGGGCAACATGGCGGTGGCCTCGCGCGTGGACAAGAAACTGGTGCCACTGCGCACCAAGCTGGTGTCGGGGCAGTCGGTGGAGATCATCACCGCACGCTCGGCCACGCCGAAACCGCAGTGGCTGGAATTCGTGGTCACCAGCAAGGCACGCACCGCCATCCGCCACCAGCTCAAGCAGCTGGAGCACGAAGATGCCGTGCAGCTCGGCCATCGCATGCTCGACCGTGCGCTGGAAGCGATGGATTCGTCGCTGGAGCGCCTGCCGAAAGGCCGCCTGGACGCGTTCCTGGCCGAACACCGCTTCCCGCGCCTGGAAGCGCTGCTGGCCGAGGTCGCACTGGGCAACTGGATGCCGACCCAGGCCGCGCAGGCGCTGATGGCCTACGCCGAACTGCGTGGTGGCCCGCATTCGCGCCACCACTCGCAGGAGAAAATCCTGATCAACGGCAGCGAGCGTGGCGTGGTGACCTTCGCCGGCTGCTGCCAGCCGATACCCGGCGACGAGATCATGGGCTACCACACCGCCGGCAAGGGCATCGTGGTGCACCGCATGGACTGCCCGAACCTGGCCGAGCTGCGCAAGTCGCCCGAGCGCTGGGTGCCGATCGGCTGGGACACCACCGTCTCCGGCGACTACGACACCTCGCTGGTGGTGGAAGTGGAGAACGGCACCGGCGTGCTGGCGCAGCTGGCCGCCGCCATCGCACAGAGCCATTCCAACATCGAGCGCGTGGACTACCTGGACCGCGACTTCAACGCCGCCGTGCTGGCGTTCAACATCCAGGTGCGCGACCGCAACCACCTGGCAGAAGTGATGCGCCGCCTGCGCCGCCTGTCGGTCGTGCAATCGGTACGCCGCCAATAACCCCACCCCATGCGTGGATGGTTTTTGTAGAGCCGAGCCCATGCTCGGCTGCTCTTGCCTGAAGCAGCCGAGCATGGGCTCGGCTCTACAGGCGGCGCATCACATGCCCGGACTGCGGTAGATCCACGCCATGCGTGGATGCACCCCCAGCCGGTACAATCACCGCTCTGTTTTCCCCCAAGCACCGGAGCGACCCATGTCCCGCCAGATCATCAACACCGAAAAGGCCCCCGCCGCCATCGGCCCGTACTCGCAGGCCGTGCGCGCCGGCAACACCGTGTACTTCTCCGGCCAGATCCCGCTCGACCCGGCTACCGGCGACATCGTCGGCGCCGGTGACGTCGAAGCACAGGCCCGCCGCGCCTTCGACAACCTCAAGGCCGTGGCCGAAGCCGCAGGTGGTTCGCTGGACAAGGTCGTGCGCCTGGGCCTGTACCTGACCGACCTGGGCGAGTTCGCCAAGGTCAACGCGGTCATGCAGGACTACTTCCAGGCCCCGTACCCGGCCCGTTCCACCATCGAAGTCTCCGGCCTGCCGAAGGGCGCCAGCTTCGAGGTCGACGCGGTGATGGTCATCGACTGACCGCCACGTGGCACGCAAGGCGGCGGTCACCCCGGTCCTGTCACCGTCCGGCGAAGCATCCCTGGCGATGCTCGCCGGCGTCGGTCCGGCCGTGGCCGCCAAACTGCAGGCGCGTGGCCTGGCCACCCTGCAGGATCTCTGGCTTCATCTGCCGCTGCGCTATGAAGACCGGACCCGGCTGACCCGCATCGAAGACCTGCGCAACGGCGTGCCGGCGCAGGTGGAAGGGCGGGTGGTCGCGGTCGAGCGCGGCATGCGCTACCGGCCGATGCTGAAAGTGGCGGTGGAGGACGAAGGGCAGGGCACCCTGGTGCTGCGCTTTTTCCACTTCCGCCAGCAGCAGGTCGGGCAGTTCGCGGTCGGCACCCGGCTGCGCTGCTTCGGCACGCCCAAGCCCGGCCACCTCGGCCTGGAAATCGTCCATCCCAGCTACCAGGTGCTGGGCCGCAACGACGATCCCGAACTCGGCGACCGCCTCGACCCGGTGTATCCCACCGTCGAAGGCGTCGGCCCGATGACCATGCGCAAGCTGATCGGCCAGGCGCTGGACCGCCTGCCCGAGGAAAGCACGCTGGAACTGCTGCCCAGCGGTTGGCTCGATGGCCTGGGCCTACCGTCGCTGCGCAGCGCGCTGCTGACCGTGCACCGGCCACCGCCGGATGCCGATCTGGCCGCGTTGGCGGCTGGTACCCACCCGGCGCAGCGTCGCCTGGCGATGGAAGAACTGCTGGCCCATCACCTCAGCCTGCGTCGCCAGCGCATTGCCTTGCAGGCACACCATGCGCCGCCGCTGGCCGGTCCCGGCAAGCTGGCCAAGGCGCTGCTGAAGCAGCTGCCGTTCGCGCTGACCGGGGCGCAGGCACGCGTGTTCAAGCAGATCCGTGAAGACCTCGCGCGCCCCAGCCCGATGCTGCGGCTGGTGCAGGGCGACGTCGGCTCCGGCAAGACGGTGGTGGCCGCGCTGGCCGCCATGCTGGCGGTGGAGCAGGGCAAGCAGGTTGCGTTGGCCGCACCCACCGAACTGCTGGCCGAGCAGCACCTCAACAATCTGCGCGGCTGGCTGGAACCGCTCGGTGTGCGCATCGCGTGGCTGGCCGGCAAGGTCACCGGCAAGGCACGTGCCAAGGTGATGGAGCAGGTCGCCAACGGCGAAGCGCAGGTGGTGGTCGGTACCCATGCGCTGATGCAGGAGGCCGTGGTGTTCCAGGATCTGGCGCTGGCCATCGTCGACGAGCAGCACCGCTTCGGCGTGCACCAGCGCTTGGCCCTGCGCGACAAGGGCGCGGGCGGCAACAGCGTGCCGCACCAGCTGGTGATGACCGCCACGCCGATTCCGCGCACGCTGGCGATGTCCGAGTACGCGGACCTGGATGTGTCGGCCATCGACGAACTGCCGCCGGGACGTACACCGGTGCAGACGGTCGCGCTCAACAATGACCGTCGCCCGGAACTGATCGAGCGCATCGCACTGGCCTGCCAGGAAGGGCGGCAGGTGTACTGGGTGTGTACGCTCATCGAGGAAAGCGAAGAGCTGGATGCCACCCCGGCGCAGGCCACCTACGAATCACTGCAGGCGCTGCTGCCCGGTGTTCGCGTCGGGCTGGTGCATGGCCGCCTCAAGGCCGCCGAGAAGCTTGCGACGATGGTGGCGTTCAAGGCCGGCGAGATCGACCTGCTGGTGGCGACCACCGTGATCGAAGTGGGCGTGGACGTACCGAACGCCTCGCTGATGGTGATCGAGAACGCCGAGCGCCTCGGCCTGGCCCAGCTGCACCAGTTGCGTGGCCGCGTGGGTCGTGGTTCGGCGGTATCGCGCTGCGTGCTGCTGTACCAGTCCCCGCTCTCGCAGATGGCGCGCGAGCGCCTGCAGACCATGCGCGAGACCAACGATGGTTTCGTCATCGCCGAGAAGGATCTGGAACTGCGTGGCCCCGGCGAACTGCTGGGCACGCGCCAGACCGGCCTGGCCGGTTTCCGCATTGCCGACCTGGCCCGCGACGCCGGCCTGCTGCCCGGCGTGCATGAATTGGCCGAGCGCCTGCTGGACCAGCAGCCCGCGCTGGCCGATCGCGTGGTTGCACGGTGGATCGGCACCGCTGTGCGTTACGCCTCGGCATAATGCCGCCTTGGTGGGTGTGGACCTTGGTCCACACATCCACGCATGGCGTGGATCTACTGTAGAGCCGAGCCCGCGCTCGGCTGCTGTTCGCGCTGCGCGCGGGAGTCGAGCATGGCTCGTCTCTACAGACGGCGCTTTCGATCATCCTCCCGTCATCCACGTATGGCGTGGATCTACAACACCAAGCGTTCCGAAAGGCCGGGAAGCACGAGATACTCGGAAGCCTTCCCGACGCGCTCTTTGCTGACAAGTCCGGCAGCCACCAATCCATTCAGATCCTTCAATGCGGTCGGATAGGTAATGGTGTGTGCCGCCTGGTGGCTGGCGACGGTGTAGGTCCGGTCAGGATCTTTCAGCGCGTTGGCCAGCAACGCGCGCTGACGGTGATTGAGCTGTATACCGCCAAGCCGGGCGGTTCGCAACATACGTCGCGCCGCTTGATCCTCTGCATGCTTCCTGGCGATGTAGGCATGCAGTCCCTGGATCGATTGCTCAATGGCCTCCAGTTGTTGCGCAACGAAGTAGCCAAGATCCCGGTTGTCACTTTCGGTGTACAGGTAGGCCCGCATGTACTTGCCTGGAGACTTCTTCAGCACGCTGGAAATGGAGAAGTACTCGGTCATCCAGTACCCGGCATTCATCATTGCCCAGTAGAACAGTGCGCGCGCCGTACGGCCATTTCCATCCACGAAAGGGTGGTCATAGCCAATCTGGAAATGTAGTGCGATGGCTTTGGCGACTGGATGCACGAACGGTGTGCTTTCTTCATTGATGAACGTGCACAGCCGCTCAATCCGTGCAGGCACTTCCTCGGCCGGAGGAGGGGTGTGCAGAAGCGTAGGCGGTGAGCCGCGGTCGAAGATCGCAACGTTGTCTTCGGCGGTTCTGAAACGCCCGCTGTCGGTTGGCAGCTCCAGCGTGCCGTCGGTGAGGATGCTGTGCAGTTCCAGAATCTCGCCGGGAGTGATCGGGCGTATGCCGCGCTCGCGGATCACGTTCATTGCCACGTAGTTGTTGTAGATCATGCGCTCGGACTGGTCGCGCGGCGCGCGGCCCGTGCTCAACATTTCCTTTGCCACGGCCCGCGTGGTCGAGGCGCCCTCCAACTGCGATGAGGTCATCGCTTCCTCGATCAGCGACCGGATCATGAACCGTCCTTGGCCGCTGGCAGCATCCACACCCTTCACCGAGCCTGCGGCCTCCCGGTCAATGTAGTGCAGGTGCCGCTGCATTGAATCGGTAAGTGCGAGCTTGAAGGGTTGCTGCGTCTTGTCCAGCAACAGCGGCAGCGGCTTCAGCAATGCTGCGCGCGTCCACGTGATACCCAGCCACCACTGCTCCGCGTTCAGGCCTGCCGGTGGCGCTCTGTGGCGCACCTTGTCCCAGTGCTCATAGGCGCCGTTCACCTCTGGCCCAATCCGGGCGTCCAGGATGGTACCGAGGGTCTCAATGTACTTCCGGGTGAGGGTTGCCAGATCGGGGGCTGGCATGGGCACCTTCATGGCGGCTTTCTATAAAATATGTATTACTTTTTATAGCAAATGATGTTGAGCGCTCCAAGCGTGCCCAATCAAAATTCGTTCATGTTCGTGAGCGAGTCGGGCGGGGCCGTTAGTGGCGGGCAAGGGAGCCCACGCTCTCCCCGGCACCTTTGCCGTTGGGGTAGTGCGGTATTGCAACGGTCATCATCCCGGTCCACACTTCGTTGCCGATCTGAAGACGGCAATAATGACCCACAAGATCCCCCTGTTGATCGACACCGATCCCGGTGTGGACGACGCCCTGGCCCTGCTGATGGCCTTTGCCGATGAACGGCACGACGTGGTCGCCCTGACCATCGCCGCCGGCAATGTCGGCCTCGAATACACCGTCCGCAATGCCCTCAAGCTCTGCGACATCGTCGGCCGCCCCGACGTACCGGTGTTTGCCGGCAGCCCGGATCCGCTGCTGCACCCCTCCGTTGACGCTGCCCACGTGCATGGCCGTGATGGCTACGGCGACGTGGACCTGCCGCCGCCGAGCCGCCAGGCCGAAGCCGAGCACGCTGCGCTGGCCATCCTGCGCCTGTCGCATGAACACGCCGGCGAACTGATGCTGGTGATGCTCGGCCCGCTGACCAACCTGGCGCTGGCGCTGAAGCTGGACCCGACCCTGCCCCAGCGCATCAAGCGCATCGTGGTGATGGGCGGCGCGGTCACCTGCCACGGCAACATCACCCCGGCTGCCGAGTTCAACATCGCCTTCGATCCCGAAGCGGCGCACGTGGTGTTCACCTCGTTCAAGCACCTGCTGGTGTCGGACTGGGAGGCCACCGTCGCCCATGGCCTGCCGCTTGAGCAGGCCGAGCAGTGGTTGCAGGCCGATTCCGATCGCGCCCGCTTCTACGAACTGATCTCGCGCAAGACCCGCGCGCTGTCGGAAGATGCCAAGGGCGGCCGCTGGTATACCGCTGATGCGGTGGCCATGGCGTGGGCGCTGAATCCGGAAGGGCAGCTGCAGGTCGAGTCGCGGCCGCTGAACGTCGAGCTGAATGGCACGTTCAGCCGCGGCGCCACCATCGTCGACTGGAACCGCCAGACCGGCCAGCCGGACAACTGCGATCTACTGATGGCCTACGACCAGGGGCGTTTCGAGGCCCTGGTGCGCCAGGCCCTGGGCGCGGACTGACGTCCGTTGCCGGCCACCGGTTGCCCCGAACGGCAACCGGTGCTTATAATGCCGCTCTTGACCACCAGCCCATTTACGGTGTGAGCCCATGAAGGCCGATATCCATCCGAACTACCGCGACGTCGTCTTCCATGACGTCACCTCCGATTTCAAGATCCTGACCCGCTCCACCATGGCGACGAAGGAAACCATCCAGTGGGAAGACGGCAACGAATACCCGCTGGTCAAGGTTGAAATTTCCTCGGCTTCGCATCCGTTCTACACGGGCAAGCACAAGGTCATCGACACCTCGGGCCGTATCGACAAGTTCCAGAAGCGCTACGCGCGCTGATCTGTCGATCCAGCTTCGAACCGACGGCCGCGCTCTGCGCGGCCGTTTGTTTTTCCCCAACGCCAACCCAACGGGCGTTTGGATGGACGGAACACTGCGTTCGTGTGACAACGCTTTTGCCGATCCGGGCCGCTCAACGGCCGGTGTCTGGCCGCCTGTCGTATACGACTTCCGTCTAGCACCCGACAAATGCTGCTGTGCGATAATGACATGATCCCCGGCACAGGCCGAGGACGTCATTCACGTGCCTGACCAATGCGCTTGGGCAGGCGCCTTCCCATGAAGGAGCGCACACAGTGTCCGATCTTGATCAGGTCACGCTCAACGCCGGCGATAAGTCCGTCGTTCTGCCCGTCATCAAACCCACCCTTGGCAACGACTGCGTCGACATCGCGAAGCTGACCAAGGAAACGGGTTTCTTCACCTACGATTCCGGCTTCACCGCGACGGCCAGCTGCAAGTCCGCCATCACCTACATCGACGGCGACAAGGGCGTGCTGCTGTACCGCGGCTACCCGATCGAACAGCTGTCGGAAAAGTCGAGCTACGTCGAAGTGGCCTACCTGCTGATCAACGGCGAGCGCCCGAGCGCCGAGCAGCTGAAGGCCTTCACCGATGAGCTGACCGCCGAAGCCAACGTCGACGAGTCGATCAACACCCTGATCGGCAGCTTCGCCAAGGATGCCCACCCGATGGCGATCCTGGCGGCCGCGATCGCGCAGCTGTCGGCCTTCTACCACGACTCGCTGGACCTGTCCGACGCCGAACAGCGCCGCAAGGCCGCCGTGCGCCTGATCGCCAAGGTGCCGACCCTGTCGGCGCTGATCTACCGCCATGGCAAGGGCCTGCCGGCCAACAAGCCGGACACCTCGCTGGACTACGTCAGCCGTTTCCTGAAGCAGACCTTCGAGTCGGCTGACGGCCAGTACGATCTGAACCCGGACGTGGTCAAGGCACTGGACCTGCTGTTCATCCTGCATGCCGACCACGAGCAGAACGCCTCGACCTCGACCGTGCGCCTGGTCGGCTCGACCGGTGCCAACCCGTACGCGTCGGTCGCTGCGGGCGTCACCGCGCTGTGGGGTCCGGCCCACGGCGGTGCCAACGAAGCCGTGCTGAAGATGCTCGAAGAGATCGGCAGCGCCGACAATGTCGAGTCCGCCGTGGTCAAGGCCAAGGACAAGACCTCCGGCTTCCGCCTGATGGGCTTCGGCCACCGCGTCTACAAGAACTTCGACCCGCGCGCCAAGGTCATCGGCGAGATGACCAGCAAGGTGCTCAAGCAGCTGGGCGTGCAGGATCCGCTGCTGGACGTGGCCGTGAAGCTGGAACAGGCTGCGCTGCAGGACGAGTACTTCGTCGCCCGCAAGCTGTACCCGAACGTCGATTTCTACAGCGGCATCATCTACAAGGCGCTGCAGATCCCGACCGAAATGTTCACCGTCATGTTCGCCCTGGGCCGTACTTCCGGCTGGGTGTCGCATTGGCTGGAACAGCAGGTCGATCCGGAAATGAAGATCGGCCGTCCGCGCCAGGTCTACACCGGCAGCGACGTGCGCGACTACCAGGGCTGATCGCCCGCGTAGGTTGTGCCGAGAACGCCCCGCATCCGCGGGGCGTTTTTTTGTGCCCTGATCGTGTTCGACGGAGGGTGGGTGCGGACCGCTGGTCCGCACGATTCCCGGAGGGGCGCTGTAGAGCCGAGCCCATGCTCGGCTGGCGCCCGTCCACACCGCGCAGCCGAGCGTGGCTCGGCTCTACAAGAGCCCGCCTCCGGGTCTGAACGCGCTCTGATAATGAATGTCGCTTTCATGTTTTTTCGGATCTATTGCATGGGGATCACATCGAAGGCGATAGAACCTGTGCGTACTCATCCCTGTATGGAGAACGCCATGAACCGACTGATCGCCATCGCTTTCATCGCCACGCCGCTGGCCCTGCTGAGCCCGCAGGCCGTCGCGCAGTACACTGGGCCGGGGGCAGGGGCTGCTGCCAGCACTGTCGCCGACGCTCGCGCGCAACGTGATGACCATCCGGTGGTGCTGCGCGGCACCCTCATCGCCAGGATCGGTGACGAGCGCTACCAGTTCCGTGATGCCAGCGGCCAGATCGACGTTGAGATCGATGACGAAGATCTGCCGCCGCAGGCCATCGGCGCCGACACCGTGGTCGAACTGCGTGGCAAGGTCGACACGCATCGCTTCAAGCCGACCGACATCGATGTTGATCACGTCACCGTCGTGCCGGCAGGTTGAAGCGAACGGCAGCCGAGCATCGGCTCGGCTCTACAAATTCAATGCAATGAGGTTTGTTGCATTGAACCGATGAGGGAAATTGCATAACCCTCAAACATTGAGCGAATTCAAGAATTCTCCTTAACGTTCAACGTTTTAGGAATCCTTGAATGGCCTGCATGGCAATGGATTTCTAACATTCTCTCCGTCGCCCGCACCCATCCCCGCGGGCGGCGCTTCCCTCCCTTTTCTCCTTGGGGAGGGGAGCTTTCAAATTCCCCCTTGTCCGAGAGAGACAACCATGCACGCCATTCTCAAGAAGGCCGCGCTCGCTGCAGCGCTGGCTACCGCTTCGCTGTCCGCGCACGCTGTTGAAACCAAGATCTCCGTCTACGCCGACGTCGACCCGACCCTGGCCCTGCTGCGTGATGACGGCAGCGCACTGCCGGACGCCGTCACCCTGACCCACGATCCGCTGCGCGGCCTTGTGCCGAGCACCCAGCATGTGCGCATCCACTCCAACGATGAGAAGGCCGATATCGAAGCCAAGATCGGCGGTGCCTTCGCGCTGGTCAACGGTGACGGCAAGGTCACCGTGCCGATGACCGTCAGCCTCAACCGCCGCGCACTGGCGGAGAGCCCGATCGAATTCAAGGCTGCCGATCTGTTCACCGGCGCCGGCTCCACCCCCGGTGCTTCGATCTCGATGCCGCTGACGATTGCCCAGACCACCCCGGCGCCGATCACCACCAAGGGTGCCTACACCGGCATCGTCAACATCGTGCTGAACCAGAAGGCCACCACGCCGTAATCCCCGCGCCGGCCCGCACGCCGGGCCGGCCGCTTCTCCAGCGGTACTCCCATGACCCCACATGCCCCCGCCGTTACCCGGCTGGCGGTCGCGCTCGCCTTGGCGCTGGCAACGCCGCTGGTGGCGGCGCGCGGCGTCCCGCCCGGTTTCGAGGATCTGGTTGAAGGCCAGACCGAACAACTCGACATCCAGCTGTTCGGCCGCTCGGCCGGGCTGTCGCCGGTACGCGTGACCCTGGAACACGTGCAGCTGGAAGCGCCCGGGCAGGTGCTGCAGTCGCTCGATCTGTCAGCCGAGGCGCAGGCCGTGCTGCTGCCTGCGTTGTCGCAACCGATGCCGCGCAACAGCCACCTGGCCTGCCGCTTCGGTGGCGCCACGGCCGGTTGCGGCTATCTCGACCCACCGGAGGACCCCGCTGCCGTGCGCGCGCTGTACGACGAAGGCGAGGGCGCGGTGCGCCTGTTCGTTGCCCGCCAGTGGATTCCCGGCGAGCCAGCCGCAGAACGTTTCCACACCGTCAGCGCCAATGCCGAGAACGCTTTCCTGCACCAGCAGGTGATCAATGTCAGTGGCAGCCGCGATTACCAGGCGCTGTCCGCGCGTGGCACCGGCGTGCTGGGCCTGTTCGATCGCGGGCACGCCTTTGCCGAATGGAACTTCAATCAGCAGCGCTACCGCAGCCGCAGCAGCGACAGCGCGTTCCAGTTCGACAACGTCTATTACCGCCATGACCTGGGGCAGGCGCACTACCTGCAGGCCGGGCGCATGGACCGCCGCAACCTGTCCAGTCCGCAGGGCGGCACCTTCAGTTTCAGCATGCTGCCGCTGGACCGCTTCCAGGGCGTGCGCGTGGGCACCACCCAGGCCTATGTGGATGCCGATGCCGCCGTGCAGGCCACGCCGTTGACCGTGCTGCTGGCCCGCGACGCGCGCGTGGATGCCTACGACGGCACGCGCCTGCTGCAGACCTCCTACCTGCAGGCCGGCATCAACCAGATCGATACCCGCACCTTCCCGTTCGGCAACTACAACGTCACCCTGCGCATCTACGAAGACGGCGTGCTGGTGCGTACCGAAGACGCGCCCTTCGACAAGGGCGGCGACTGGACCAACAGCCAGTGGCAATGGTTCGTGCAGGGTGGCAGGCGCAACGAGCGCCGCAGTGACCGCTTCGATGGCGAGCGCGTGGCCGTGGCCGGCATGCGCGTGCCGCTGGGCCGCGACCTGGCGATGGTGGCCGGTGCCGCCGACCTGGGCGGCTTCCGCTATGGCGAACTGCGCGTGGACCTGCGCCGCCTGTATGCCACCCAGGAACTGCGCGCCAGTTTCGGTGGCATGCGCGGCAACGATGGCAGTACCGGCCAGCAGCACCAGCTCTCCTACCGTCGCACCGCGTCCTGGAACATCTACCGGCAGCGCATGCGCGGCAAGGCCTGCCAGTTCGAGGCCGATGCGCGCGACCAGCTGGGCTGCATCAATTCGCTCAGCGCCTCGATGGCGCTGCCGGTGGCCGGTGGCAGTGCCCATGTGGGCTTTACGCGGCGCCAGACCTGGCGCGCCGGGCGCACCCTGCCAGGCCTGGAAGACGATCCGCTGGCCGGGCTCGACCCGCTGCTGCCGCCACCGGCGCCGTGGCAGCCGCGTCGCGAGCCGCAGCTCAGCCGCACCTGGCAGGCCAGCTTCAACCGCAGCCGCCGCTGGCAGGATTTCAACGTATCGACCCGGGTGGGCGTGTGGCAGCAACGCAGCACGGACAGCCTGCGCGGCAGCGACCAGCGCGACCGCGGTATCTATTTCAATCTGAGCCTCACGCGTCTTCTGCGCGGCACCGCCGGCAGCGGCCAGCGCCGCTACAGCGTGGACGTGCGCCAGCCACAGCATCAGCGTCCGGATGTCACGTACAGCATTGGCCAGAGTCTGCGCCAGGAGCTGGACGCACAGTACCGCGAGGTGTCTGCCGAACTGCGCGGCAACAACAGCAATCGCTACAGCGCCACGCTCAGCGGCCAGCTGCAGAACAGCCTGGGCCAGAGCGGCGCCACCCTTGCGCACTACCAGCAGCGCGGCCGCAGCGAAACCGCCTACAGCGGTATGCACAGCTCCGGCTTTGCACTGGGCAAGCGCGGCTTCTACTGGAGCGGAAGCAACGGCGCTGACGCGGGCCTGGCCGTGCAGGTGGCCGGCTCCGACGACATCGACCTGCGCGGGGTGGCTGCCGAACTGCAGGTGGGCGGGCTACGCCGACAGCGTTTGCAGATCGGCGAGCGACGGCTGCTGCCGCTGCAGGCCTATCAGTCGCAGCGCGCTGAAGTTCAGGATGCCAGCACGCTGGACAGCATCGCCGCCATCCGCGTGACCGGCGTGGGCGGTGCACGGCCGATGTTCCTCACCCCCGGCAAGCTGATGCGCATGCCGGTGCCGATCGAAGTGACCTACACCTTCATCGGCAGCGCCAAGGACCTTGGCGGCGCGCCGCTGGGCGGCGCCCGCATCCTCAATGCGCCGGTGCCCGGCACCAGCGCCAACGGCAGCTTCGTTGCCGATTTCCCGCGTCGCGAAACAACGCTGTACCTGCTGCAGGACGACCGCCTGCTGCATTGCCCGCTGCAGGTGCGCGAGCGCCGCCAGGTGGTGCTGCTGGTCGGCGCCGTGCACTGCGAGCCGCTGGCCGTGGCCCAGCTGCCGCCCGAGATCCGCCAGCAGGCCCGCGTGACCCGCCTGCTGCAGGAACGCGCGTTGGTTGCCGCCACACCCCAGACCGCTGCTGCAGGAGGTACGCCATGAGCCGGCGTTGGATGTGTGTGCTGATGCTGGTGTGTGCGCTGGTGCTGGTGATGCCACGGGCCTGGGCGCAACGACTGCCTGAAACAGATCCGCCGAGCGGTGTGATTGGCCAGGACATAAATATGGCATGGGACCGTTCGGCGATGCCAGGGGACATTGAGATATGGGCGCCCAAGACACTTATTGCGCACGAAGGCACCGGGACCGCCGGATATGGGCATTTGTTCCTCACTTGCGCTTCGGAGACGGATTCATCTACTGGCAAGTGTGCGACAGAAGATACCCATGAGAGCGCGCGAGGGATTCTTTCCCGAGTCCCAGTTCGCCTGACGGAACGTCGTGGGGGAATGCCTGCAGAGGTCACAGTCAAGGGCGCGCTATATCGGATTGACCCTGTCACTTGGTGCAGTAGTGACTACTGGCATCGCGAGCTTTACACCCTCTATTCATCGTATGCGCAGACTTGTCTCGGAGAACCGGTTGTTGGAACCGGTGCGAGCTTGCTATTGGAAGCCGATGAACTCCAGGGACTCACCGCTGGACATTGGCAGGGCAAGCTGGAGCTCGATCTACGAAAGCCGCCATCACAGAGCCTTGCAAAGTACGTTTTCAACTTCGACTTCACAGTCACCGACTACGACGCGATCTCGATCTACTTCCCGGGCTTCGACGGCATTGCCCCACTGGTCAACATGGACCTGCGCTACGACCCCATCCGCAAGATGGTCGGCGGTTACAAGGAAGTGGACATGTGCCTGTACGACGGCGTGGGCTCGCAGAGCGAATTCCTCGGTGTCACCGTGCGCGACAGCGGGCCGCGTCCGCCACCCGGGCGTGACTTCGCGGTCTGGCACCAGGACGGTGGCAGCGACGATACCCAGCGCCTCGACTACCACGTTCGGCTGAGTTACGGCGGCAACGAGCTGGCCATGAAACACGGCGAGGAACAGCTGCTGCGCGGCATCGACAGCGCGCAGCTGCGCATGGTGCTGCTGCCGGGCATCAGCCAGCCCGTGTACTGCGTGCCCACGCCGCTGACGCTGGAGACACCGCCCACCCCCATCGCCAGCCAGCGCCCCGGTATCTATGAGGGCGAGCTGACGGTAGAGCTGCGCGTGCCGACCGCCAAACCCTGATCCCCACGGAGGCTCATCATGAAAAAACTGCTGTTCTGCCTGTTGCCGTTGAGCGCGCTGCTGGCCCAGCCGGCACAGGCCAACCTGTCCATCTATCCGATGCGTGCAGCGGTGGATGCCAGGCACGGCACGCAGATCCGCGTGTACTCGCAATCCACCCAGCCGCAGTACGTGCAGGCACGGCTGTTGCGCATCACCAACCCGGCACAGCTGGATGAGGAAGAGATCGAAGTAGAAGCCGCCGACGCGGCGATTGCCATCACGCCCGGAAAGTTCGCACTCAGCGGTGGTGGCAATCGCCTGATCCGGGTGATTCCGCTGCAGACCGTGGAAAAGGAGGCGGCGTACCGCATCTACTTCGAGGGTGTCAAAGGCCCGGATGAAGCCCCTCTGGAAGACGCTGAACAGACCGCGCAGGCCAATGTCGGCGTCAGCCTGGTCTGGGGGGCACTGGTGAACGTGGTGCCGACCAAGGGCAGCGTGGATCTGCAACTGCAGGGTGACACCCTGCGCAACACCGGCACGCTGCGTGTCGGCATTACCGGTGCATCCGAGTGCAATGCCAGTGGCGTGTGCACACCGCTTGAGCTGTCGAAGAGCCTCTACCCCGACGCTGCGCTGACCCTGCCGGTCCAGCTCCAGCCCGGCAGCACCCTGCAACTGCAGTACCGCCTGTCGAACGACGGCTATCGCGATCACGTAACGACCCTGGCGCCGAGCGCCTGACCTTCATGGCCCCGCGTCAGCGCGGGGCTTCATTTCCCTTTGGTGTTAAGGAGAACGAGCATGAATCGAATCTATCGACGTATCTGGAGTGTGGCCAAGCAGTGCTGGGTGGTTGCGGGCGAGGTCGCAAGAGTCCGCGGCAAGCGCAGCGCAAACCTGAGCGCCAACGTGGCAGTTTTATCTACATTGCCCGTCCTGCTGCTGTTCATGGGCAATGTCAGCGCCGACAATTTTGGCTCGAAATGCACAATCAATCAGTATCCGGATTGGATCTCATGTCTGCCATATGCGGGGCTGGACGACAAGTTCACCCAGGCGAGCGTGGGTCCCAATAGCGCCAGAGTCCTGGCAATGGGGAACGGAGCCTATGTGCAGGGCAGGGAATCCACGGTCTTTGGACATCAGGCCAAGAGTGTGGGTGACCGGAGCGTGGCATTCGGCTACGGCGCCCAGAACAAGCAGGGTTACAGCACCGCCTTTGGCGCACATGCTCTTACAAATGGAATTGGCGCTGTCGCATTGGGCAATGGGGCAAGTTCAACTTACATCGATGCCATTTCTATTGGGAGCGGATCTGCTGCGGGGAGGTCAGGATATTCCGGTGCGATCGCGGTGGGTGGAAACAGCAGTGCAGACTTCAATGGTGTGGCCCTTGGTTTCAAGGCGAAGGTATCGGCTGCAAATTCCGTTGCACTTGGGACAGATTCTGAAGCTCATGAGCAGGGTACTGTTTCCGTCGGCACAAGTGGAAACAAGCGGCGGATTGTCAACGTGGCTGACGCGCGCTTGAATGCAACAAGTACAGATGCGGTCACCGGTAAGCAGTTGTACGCCACGCATGTGTTGGCGCAATCAGCATCTAACCGCATCAATGCCGACTCACTTTCACTCGGCAAGGGAGCTGTCGCTGAGTCAGATGCGTACTATGGCGCAAGCACAGCGTTGGGCAACAATGCAAAGGGTTATAACGGCGCGAGCGTTGCCCTCGGTGACGATGCACGGGCAGGTGTGGATGCCGCTGGGAACAAGGCCAATGGAAGCTCGGGGGGCGTCTCGGTCGGCTCCGGTACCCGGAGTGCACACGGTGCCGTTGCCATGGGACACAAGGCCATCGCGGGAGGAAATTTCTCCGTTGCGATCGGCACCGATGCCGTGGCCAATCAAGAGTTGAGTACGGCCTTCGGAAAGAGCAGTATCGCGGGCGCTCAGCAGACGACGGCCTTGGGGCGAGGGACACAAGCAACGGCGAAATTTGCAACCGCAGTGGGCAATCTAGCCAGGGCAACGGGCATCAGTTCGCTCGCCCTTGGACACAGCGCACATGCTGGGCATGAGGACGCCGTTGCGATTGGCGCCGGTTCGGTAACCGCTTCAGCCAGCTCCGTTTCGGTCGGTAGCGCCAGCAGGAAGCGGAAGATCCAGTACGTTGCTGATGGTGTAGTGGGTTCAGGCAGCACCGATGCCATCACGGGTAACCAGCTGTTCCAGACCAATACCCGTCTCTCGGCCGTGGAGAAGACTGCAGGCGATGTCACGGGTGAACTGGCCACGGTGAAGTCAATCGCACAGGCTGCCACGAACCGCATCGACGCCACCAATGTCGCACTCGGTAAAGGCGCCACTGCAGAGAATGCGAGCTTCGGCATCAGCACTGCACTCGGCAACAACGCCAAAGCGTACAACGGCCGCAGCGTAGCGCTGGGCGACGACGCACGCGCTGGTGTGGATGCGGACGGTAACAAGGTGGCCAACCAGAACGCGGGTGTCTCGGTTGGTGCCGGGACCCGCAGCGCCAACGGCGCCGTCGCAACCGGCTTCCGTGCCAACGCAAGCGGCAACTTCTCTATTGCTGTAGGCGGCGACGCCAAGGCCGAGGCAGAGCATGGTACGGCGGTTGGTTATCTGAGCAAGGCCAGTGCCAGCCAGGCCACCTCACTGGGGCGTGGCAGCGAGGCGACGGCGCAGTTCGCCAGCGCGCTGGGCAATCTGGCCAAGGCTACGAACACCAGCTCCGTGGCATTGGGTGACCGTGCCCAGGCCTCTCATGAGAACGCTGTTGCGCTGGGTGCAGGCGCAGTGACGGCTTCGGCCAATTCGATATCAGTTGGCAGCGCCAGCAGGAAGCGCAAGATCCAGTACATCGCCGATGGCGCGGTGGGAGCCGGCAGTACCGATGCCATCACCGGCAACCAGCTTCATGCCACCAATCAGGCCGTGACCAAGGCCCAGACAGCCGCTGACGCGGCGACCACCACCGCCAATGAAGCAAAGGTGGAATCGGGCAAGGCGCTGGCCGAGGCGGTCGCGCTGGGTGGCCTGGTCAACCAGACCGCTGTCAATGGCAACGTTCGTATTGGCGAGAAGAACAGCGGCACCGTGCTGGATGTGCGCAATAGCGCGAACGCGAATCGGAACCTGACCGGTGTGGCCGACGGCGTGGTCGGCGCCAGCAGCTATGACGCCGTCAACGGCAGGCAGCTCAATGCCACCAATGACAAGGTGACGACGGTGGAGGGCGTGGCCAGGTCTGCGGGCGAAGACGCTGCTGTGGCGAAAACTGATGCAACCAAGGCACTGGCCGAGACAGCTGCGCTGGGCGGGCTGGTGGCGCAGGTATCTGCGTCTGGCGATGTGCGCCTGGGCGGGAAGAACAGCGGTACGACTTTGGATGTGCGTAACAGCGCCAATGCTAACCGGAAGATCAGTGGCGTTTCAGACGCAGATCTAGGGGAGACTAGTACGGATGCCGTATCGGGAAGGCAGCTACATGCGACGAACGAGTCAATCTCAAAGGTTCAGTCTTCAGTAGAGGGCGCTGAGCGCCGTGTTGAAGTAGTAGAAGAAACGACCAGATTCTTGTCGATCGGCTCTTCAAGTGATCGAGATGCTGCCAAGAGCGGGGTTCTGGGTATTGCTCTGGGAGAGTCATCCGAGGCGTCGATTCTATCTGAGGGGGCGGTGGCGATTGGCGCGTTCTCTCGTGCACAGGGTGAAGCATCGATCGCGATCGGTCGAGCCTCGTGGGTCCATAGCTCTGCAAGCGGTGGCTTTGCACTTGGTACTCGATCAATTGTTGAGGAGACGAATGGAGTTGCCATTGGCGCTGGGAGCTCTGTGACGAAGGGGGCGCTCAATAGCGTTGCCTTGGGGGATAGCTCGGTGGCTAACGAAAGTCGAACAGTATCTTTTGGAGATGGAGTGCTTCAGCGCCGTTTGGTGAACCTTGCCAATGGCACTGCCGACCACAACGCCACCACCGTCTCTCAGCTCAAGGACTCCCTCGCCACCCTCGGCGGCGGCGCAGGCATGGATGCCAGCGGCAGCATCATCGCCCCGACCTACGCGGTGCAGGGTGGAACGCAGAACACCGTCGAGGATGCACTGATGGCACTCGATGGCGCTGTCATCACCGCGGGCCGACGCGCGGACAAGGTGGAAGGTCAGCTCAGCTCGATCTTCCAGGATTCGCCGTCGGCCCGTGCCGATGGCATGAACCAGATCGCGCTGAATGGCGTGAATGGCATGGTGCTGACCAACCTGGCTGACGGCCGAGTGGCGCCAGGAAGCCGTGATGCCGTAACCGGCAGTCAGTTGTACGCCGCAGAGCAGAAGATCTCGCAGAATCGGAATGATCTGGAGGCGATGCGCAAGGAGCGGGAGATGGGCGCGCAGGCAATGCGTGGATTGGATGCGAGCGTCATCGATTACGGTGGTGCGCGTTTGACTGGCGTGGCCGAGGCGACTCTGTCGGCTGATAGCTCGGATGTTGTGCGTGGCAGTCAGCTCTATGAGACCAACAGCCGTGTTTCGGAGCTTGAGGATGTCGCACAGTTTGTGAGTATCGGATCAGCGCCCTTCAGTGAACGCGCCGAAGCAGGTGTGGCAGGCGTTGCGGTTGGAAATTCAGCAAAGACGGGACTGGAGGGGGGAACTGCGGTAGGCACGTTTGCGGAGGCGATGGGGAAGAACTCCACCGCAATTGGTAGAGCGGCGGCTGTCTCTGTGGACTCTGCGAATGGATTCGCAATGGGGGTCGGTGCACAGGTCGGTGGAGGCGCGGGCGGTGCGAATGAAGGTATCGCGATTGGTGCTGCCGCAAGAGTTGAAGGCGGAGCTCATGGCTCCCTAGCACTTGGAAACGGTTCCCTGGCAGATGAAGAAGGAGTCGCGTCATTTGGCGGTGTTGGCATGAAGCGCCGCCTCGTAAACATCGCCAACGGCACCGCCAACCATAACGCCGCCACCGTCGGCCAGCTGCGCGGCGCACTCTCCGCTCTCGGCAGCGAAGTCGATGCCAACGGCAACATCGTTGGCCCCAGCTTCAACGTGCAGGGCCAGTCCCAATCCACCCTCAATGGTGCATTGGAAGCGCTCGACGGCGCGGTCGTCAGCACCACCTCGCGCGTGAACCAGGTCGAGTCCCAGCTCCGCTCCGTGTTCCAGGAAACCCCCTCGGTCCGCGCAGACGGTACCCAACAGCTCACCCTGGCCGGTGCCAACGGCATGGTCATCTCCAACGTGGCCAACGGCCTGATCGCGGCTGGCAGCCGCGATGCGGTCAACGGTGGCCAGCTGCACTCGATGCAGCAGCAGCTCAACGGCCGCATGGATGGGCTGGAGCAGCGCATCGACGATCAGCCGCAGGCCCGCGCCATGGCCGCGGCATCCACGCCGTCGCCATCCACCGAAGAGATCGCGCCGACGCCGGAAACCAGCGGTTCGCCGCAGATCGCCTCTACCGGTGAAGGTGACAAGCCCACGCCGCAGCCGAAGTCGAAGCAGGACGACACGCCCAAGCCGCAGGTCGACACCGCCGAGCTGGAGAAGATGCTGGCCCGTGCCAACGAGTACACCGATGGTGCGATCAGCAATTTCGAGCGCCGCCTGGACAAGATGGACAAGCGCTTCAACCGCATGGCGGCGATGAGCAGCGCGCAGAGCGCGATGGCGATGAACACCGCCGGCCTGGCCACCTACAACCGCCTGGGTGCGGGCGTGGGCTACAGCGAGGGTGAGTCGGCGATGGCGGTGGGCTACCAGCGCGTGCTCAACGAGAAGGGCTCGGCCACCTTCAGCCTCAATGGGGCGTTCACCAACAGCGGTGAGCGCAGCATGGGCGTCGGCGTCAGCATCGGCTGGTAAGCGATGGAGCCCCGGCGTGACGCGCGTAACCCGCCCCGCCGCGCCGGGGCCCTTGCCGAGGAAATGGCCATGTACCGTTGGGTAAGCCGATTCATCAGCTATCGCACGTTCTATCTGTGGCGGGCGCGGTATTACTACTACACCCGCAATCTGGACCGCTGGCTGCTGTTCGCCCTGCTGTGCGTGGCGGGCACGTGCTTGGCGGCCTGGTACACCTGGCGGGTATCGAGCGTGCCGCCGCCGCGCGTGCATCCGGAGGCGGCCGCGCTGCGCGTGGAGAACATCACCCAGGAGGCGATCCATCGCATCGTGCTGGTGCGGCATGGCGGCCCAACCCCGGGTGAGCCGTTCACCACCCCGGAGGATGTCCGTGCTGGCACGCTGCGCACACTGCGGGTGCGGCAGCTGCTGGACAGTGCGATGGTGTGGCAGCTGAAGGCCCACATGTTGGCCGACATCGCGACGTACATCGATGCCACGGGAAGCTGCTTCCCTTTCCCGTGCTGGCAGGTGAGCCATCGGCTGGAGCTCATGCGTGCGGCGGAGGCGGAGAACGCGGCCATCAATCGGGCGCTGGAGCCGGTACTGGAGATCCCGCTGGACAGGATGCCCAACCTCAACGGCGGTGAGCGCGCGCGGATACAGACGGCGTGGTCCGATCCGTTCGGCGATGTCTACAACCAGACCTGGTTGCTGGGCGATCTGCAGAACATGCACGCGCGGATGATGATGGCGTACCCGCAGCGCGTGGGAGCTCCCTGGTTGATGCGCCTGCTTGGCGATGAGACGGAGGAGCAGCACCATGATGTCTGGTAGGGCAACGCACTTTCTGTAGAGCCGAGCCATGCTCGGCTGCTCTTCGGTCAGCTATCCGGATGCCTGATGCACCGTGCGGACCAACGGTCCGCACCTACCAGAACCTGCGCGACCGTCACCCGCCGACGTACGCGGTGATCTCCGCTTCGGCCAGCAGCTGCCGCAACTGTGCGACAGACGCGCGCCGCATCGGCTTCTCATCCACCGGGGACAGCGGCGCCTGGCGCAGCGCATCGTACGGCAGCACGGCCAGGTCGAAGGTCAGCTCCTCGGCACTGAACACCCACACTGGCACATCCAGGCTGCGCTCGCGGTCC
Organism: Stenotrophomonas maltophilia group sp. RNC7; assembly: GCF_030910085.1. Taxonomy (NCBI): domain Bacteria; kingdom Pseudomonadati; phylum Pseudomonadota; class Gammaproteobacteria; order Lysobacterales; family Lysobacteraceae; genus Stenotrophomonas; species Stenotrophomonas maltophilia group sp. RNC7. The sequence goes on from NZ_JAVFVN010000361.1 coordinate 70,875, forward strand.
ATGCGCAGCCGGCGCGTCCGCGATTCGGCGGGGATGCCGTGCTCCTCCAGGAAGCGGTGCACGGCTTCCGGGTCGTCGCTGTGCAGGTGCAGCTGCACCGGGCTGTTGGCATCGGCGGTACCTTCCAGCACCGGGCCGGCCAGCCGTGGGGCGAAGCCGTGCAGGAACTCCAGCGCACGCATCGCGGCCTCGCGGCGGCGCTGAAGTTCGCTGCCGTGCTGGGGGCCAGCGAACAGCCGCTGGTACTCGCGCAGGGCGTCTTCGATCTCGGTGTTGCGGGGCAGGGAGGCATCGTCGTGGATGCCGAGCCGGCTGGCGGCCTTCAACTTGGCCTGGTGGTAGTCGCGGATGCCGCCTTCAGCCATCAGGCGGGCGGCTTCGTGGGCGAGGCGGTGGCGCCGCTCGCGGGTCTGGCTGGCAGCATGCTGACGGGCGCGGTGCATGCGATGACTCCTGTTGCGACCTGGCTACAGACTAGCGCACGGATGTGACATCCGCGTGGGTATTTCAAGGTGGGGATGTAGAGCCGAGCCCATGCTCGGCTGCTCTACGCGGGGGCCCTGAGCCGAGCATGGGCTCGGCTCTACAGTCGTAGCGGTGCCAACCCACGGTTGGCACCCACCTGGCCCTTCCTCAGAAGATATCGAACGCGGCGGCGTCGGCCTGCGGCGTATTGAGGTTCAGGTCGTAGTCGGTCAGGCGGTCCATGTCTTCCACCTTCACCCACTCGGTTGCGCCGTTGAGGGTGGCCTGGACCATGCCGCTGGGCGGCTCGTTCTGCGCGATCGGGGTGTCCTTCAGCGCGGTGCGCATGTAGTCGATCCAGATCGGCAGCGCCGCCTTGCCACCGTATTCGCGGTAACCCAGCGAGCGGAAGTCGTCGCGGCCCACCCACACGGTGGTCACGTACGGGCCGCCGAAGCCGGAGAACCAGGCGTCACGATGGTCGTTGGTGGAGCCGGTCTTGCCGCCCACGTCCTCGCGGCCGAGCACCTTGGCCTGCACGCCGGTACCGCGCTGGACCACGTCGCGCATCATCGACACCAGCTGGTAGGCGGTGCGGGCGTCGATCGCGCGCGGGGCGGTGCGGGCATCCGGGTTGGCCGGAGCGGCGGCAGTTTCGGTCTTGGCTTCGGCCTTGGCCGCAGCGGCCGGGTCCACCTTCGGGGCCGGGGCGCCGAAGTTGAAGCCATCCACCACCTGGTTGACCGGCTGATCGCTGCTGCCCGCACAATCGCGGCAGGCCAGTGCCGGGTTTTCCTTGAACACCAGGTTGCCGTCGCGGTCATTGACCTGGTCGATCAGCCAGGTATCCACGCGCGAGCCGCCATTGGCGAACACCGCGTAGCCACGCGCCACCGACAGCGGGGTCAGCGAGGCAGTACCCAGCGACATCGACAGGTTCGGCGGAAGCTCCGATTCGGCGAAGCCAAATTCGCTGATGTACTTGCGCGCATAGTCCACGCCCATGCCATCGAGCAGGCGCACCGAGACCAGGTTGCGCGACTGCACCAGCGCTTCACGCAGGCGCATCGGGCCGCGGAAGCCGCCGCCGTCGTTCTGCGGGGCCCAGGTCTTGCCGCGGCGATCGCGGAACACGACCGGGGCGTCGAGCACGATCGAGGCCGGGTTGTAGCCCTTGTCGAACGCTGCGGCGTAGATGAACGGCTTGAAGCTGGAACCCGGCTGGCGGCGGGCCTGGGTGGCGCGGTTGAACTTGTTGCCGGAGAAGCTGAAGCCGCCGACCAGCGCCTTCAGCGCGCCGCTGTGGGCATCCAGCGAGACCAGCGCGGATTGGCCGCGCGGGATCTGGTCCAGCAGCCACTCGCCCTCCTTGGCACCGGCGCGTACGCGCACGATGTCGCCGCGCTGCACCAGCTTGCCCGGGGTCTTGTTGGTCCACTTGGCGGCACCGGCCGGCAGCACGATCTCGGTGCGGTTGGCCAGCACCACCGTGGCGCTGCCATCGGCAGAGGTGCTGGCGACGATTGCCGGCAGCAGGCCGGCCTGGCCGTACATGCCGCGCAGGTGCTCGGCCAGCGCGGCGGTATCGTCGCCGGCGCCCAGCTGCACCTGCTTCTCCACGCCGTGCCAACCGTGGCGGTGGTCGTACAGCAGCAGGCCATCACGCACGGCCAGGTTGGCCGCAGTCTGCAGGGTGGAATCGATCGTGGTGGTGACGTGGTAACCCTTGTTGACCACGTCGCCGCCGAAGCGGGCGATCATTTCCTGGCGCACCAACTCGGCCACGTAGGGTGCATCGACCTGCACCGGCGGCTCATGCGCGGTGGCGTGCATCGGCACGGCCTTGGCCGCGTCGGCCTCGGCCTGGCTGACGAACTTCAGGTCGGCCATGCGCTGCAGCACGTAGTTGTCACGACGCTGGCGGGCACGTTCCGGGTTGGAGATCGGGTTGCCCGACGAGGGGAACTTGGGGATACCGGCCAGCGAGGCCATCTCGTCCAGGTCCAGCTCGTTCAGCTTCTTGCCGTAGTAGAACTCGGCGGCGGCGGCCACGCCGTAGGCGCGGTTGCCGAAGAAACTCTTGTTCAGGTACAGCTCGAAGATCTCGTCCTTGCTCAGCTCGGACTCGATCTTGCGCGCCAGCAGGATCTCGGCCAGCTTGCGGGTATAGCTGTACTCGGAGCTGAGGAAGAACTGGCGGGCGACCTGCTGGGTGATGGTGGAGCCACCCGGCACGCGCTTGTCGTTGGTGGTGGCCAGCAGCCAGACCGCACGGCCGATGCCCATGTAGTCCACGCCGCCATGCTCGTAGAAGCGGGCGTCCTCGGTGGCCAGGAAGGCCTGCTTCAGCCGCTCGGGCACGTCCTTCATGGTGACCGGGGTGCGCCGGGTCTCGCCGAACACCGCCATCAGCTTGCCGTCGGCAGCGTAGACGTACATCGGCTCCTGCATTTCCACGTCGCGCAGGGTCTGCACGTCGGGAAGCTTGGAGGAAACGGCATAGTACAGACCGCCCACGGCGGCCGCGCCGATCAGCGCCAGGACCAGGACAATCAGGAAGATCCAGCGCAGCCAGCGGCGGAGTCGAGTCATCGGGTTCAGATTCCGATTGCGAATTTCGTGGTCGCAGAGTATAGATTACGCAAGGTGGCGGCTGGGGTCGGCACCGGGGAGCGCAAGGGGAACAGCCAGGGGCTGCATGGTGAATCCGTGAGGGATTTCACAGCAGGGCCGTTGCCATTTGCTAAGAATACGTTATTAATGCTCGGACGCAGGTCTTGCGTCCAAGTGCCCGTCGGCAGGGGAGAAACCGTGGGGCTCATCCCAAAAAGTCAGTCGCCGCTTGTAGGCGTCGACATCAGTTCGACTGCGGTAAAGCTTTTGCAGCTGTCCCGCAGCGGCAATCGTTTCCGCGTGGAACATTACGCTGTGGAACCTCTTCCGCCGAATGCGGTGGTGGAGAAGAACATCGTTGAAGTGGAGGCCGTCGGTGAGGCCATCCGCCGGGCGATGAACCGTTCAGGCAGCAAGGCCAAGCTGGCCGCTGCCGCCGTCGCGGGGTCGGCGGTGATCACCAAGGTGATCCCGATGCCGGCCGATCTCGACGAAAACGACATGGAAGCCCAGATCGAGCTGGAAGCGGTCAACTACATTCCGTATCCGATCGAGGAAGTGAACCTGGACTTCGAGGTGATCGGGTCGATCCCGAACAACCCGGAGATGGTCCAGGTGCTGCTGGCCGCGTCGCGTTCGGAGAATGTCGAGCTGCGCCAGTCCGCACTGGAGCTCGGTGGCCTGCAGGCCAAGGTGATGGACGTGGAGGCCTTTGCGGTCGAGAACGCCTACGCCCTGGTCGCCAGCGAGCTGCCGGTGTCCATCGACGGCGTGGTTGCGCTGGTCGACATCGGCGCCACCATGACCACCCTCAATGTCCTGCGCGGCGGCCGTAGCCTTTACAGCCGCGAGCAGGTGTTCGGTGGCAAGCAGCTGACCGACGAGATCATGCGCCGCTATGGCCTGAGCTACGAGGAAGCCGGGCTGGCCAAGCGCCAGGGTGGCCTGCCGGAAAGCTACGAGATGGAAGTGCTGGAGCCGTTCAAGGAAGCCACGGTCCAGCAGATCAGCCGCCTGCTGCAGTTCTTCTATGCGGGCAGCGAATTCAACCGCGTCGATCACATCGTGCTGGCCGGCGGCTGCGCCGTGCTCGGTGGCCTGCCGGAGATGGTCGAGGAGCAGCTGGGCGTGCCGACCGTGGTCGCCAACCCGCTGGCGCAGATGACCCTGGGGCCGAAGGTGAACGCGCATGCGTTGGCCCAGGATGCCCCCGCGCTGATGATCGCGACCGGTCTGGCGCTGAGGAGCTTCGACTGATGGCACGCATCAATCTATTGCCCTGGCGCGCCGAGCGGCGCAAGCAACGCCAGCGCGAGTTCTACGCAATGCTGGGCATGGCCGCTGTCGGTGGCCTGCTGTTGTCGCTGATGATCTGGTTCTATTACGACCGCCAGGTGAGCGGCCAGATGGACCGCAACGCCTATCTGGAAGCCGAGATCGGGAAGGTCAAGGAACAGAACAAGGAGATCGATCGCCTCGACGCGCAGAAGGAACGCCTGCTGGCCCGCAAGAAGGTGATCGAGGAACTGCAGGCCAAGCGCTCGCAGATGGTCCACCTGTTCGACGCACTGGTGCGCACCATCCCCGACGGCGTGGTGCTGACCGCACTGAAGCAGGAAGGGGATGTGCTGACGCTGGAAGGTCGCACCCAGTCCAATGCCCGCGTTTCGGCCTACATGCGCAACCTGGAGACCTCCGGCTGGATGACCAATCCGGAGCTGTCGATCATCGAAGCGCGTGACCCGGAGAAGGACAAGGATGGCAAGGTCGGTCCGCTGGCCGACATCAAGGCGCTGCCCTACGTGTTCGTGGTCAAGGTGAAACTGCCGGCACAGAGCGAAGAGGTCTCGGCGACGCCGGGCCTGAACGCCGATGGCTCGGTGGCGACGGCGGCGCCGGCACCGGCACCGGTGGCTCCGTTGGCCGCAGGTCCGGATGCCGCGACGCCTGCGGCGCCGGCAGCGGGCCAGCCGGCAGCGGCTCCCGCCGCACCGGCCGCTGCACCGCCGGCCACTCCGGCCAAGCCGAACCAACCGGCCGCTCCGGCTGCCGCGCCGGCTCCGGCACCTGCCCCGAAGCCTGAGGGCAGCCGCCTGGCGCAGCCGCCGCAGGCCTTCAATGCGCTGCTGCAGGGGGATCGCGCATGAGCCAGAAGATCGACATCAAGAACCTGGATTTCAACGACATCGGCAACTGGCCGCAGAAGGCAAAGATCGTCTTCTGCTCGTTGCTGGCACTGGTCATCATGTTCGTGGCGTGGATGCTGCTGATCAGCGGCAAGCGCGAGGAGCTGGCCGGCCTGGAATCGAAGGAAGTCGAGCTGCGCACCGAGTTCACCAAGCAGCAGGAACGCGCGGTGAACCTGGAGCCGCTGAAGCAGCAGCTGGCGCAGATGGAGCAGGTGCTGCAGCAGATGCTGCGGCAGCTGCCGAGCAAGACCGAAATGCCCGACCTGATCATCGACATCTCGCAGACCGCGCTGTCCAGCGGCCTGACCAACGAGCTGTTCGAGCCGGAGCAGGAGCAGATCAAGGAGTTCTACGCCGAGAAGCCGATCAAGCTGCGCATGGTCGGCAGTTACCACCAGTTCGGCGCATTCGTCAGTGGCGTGGCCTCGTTGCCGCGGGTAGTGATCCTGACCATGCATGACATCAACCTCAAGCCCAAGGAAAAGACCGGCGGCAACGTCCGCAGCGGTGCACTGGAACTGTCCGGTACGGTCAAGACCTACCGTTACCTGGACGAGACCGAAGTGCAGGCGCAGCAGGCGGCTGACGCTGGCAAGGAGGGCAAGAAGTGATGCGCGCGCAGACCGTACGTGGTGCGATGGTGCTGGCTGTACTGCTGCTGGCCGGTTGCGGCCGTGGCGTGACCAGCACGCCCGGCGACGCACCGAACCTTGAGAAGTGGGTGGAAGGCGAGCGGGCGCGACCGGCGCAACCGCTGGAGCCGCTGCCGGTGATGCAGCAGTTCGAGACCTTTGAATACTCCGCGCAGGGCATGCGCGATCCGTTCACCGATGCCTGGACCAATCCGCAGCAGGGGAACGGCGGATTGCGACCGGACCCGAACCGGCGCAAGGAGCCGTTGGAAGGCTTCCCGCTGGATGCGCTGGACATGGTCGGCACCATCGGTACCGGTGCAGGCACCGTGGCGCTGGTGATGGGGCCGGACAAGGTCACCTACCGGGTCCGCCCGGGCGGTTACCTGGGGCAGAGCGACGGGCGGGTCACGGCGGTCTTCGAAGACCGCGTGGAGCTGATCGAACTGGTGCCGGATGGCGCGGGTGGCTGGCTGGAACGGCCGGCAACGCTCTCGCTTGAAGATCAATGATCGTTTACTGGGGATAGCACGATGACCTTTCACCAAGCCAAGGGGCTGCGTCCCATCCGGCGCTCTACCTTGAACCGTGTCAGCGCGCTGGGAGTCGCGCTGATGCTGGCCTGCGCTCCGGCGCTGGCTGCCGCACCGGCGGAAAAGCCGGTGGGCGCCACCGTGGCACCGGCCGCTGCGCCGGCAGGCCTGTCGGTGGCCAAGATCGATTTCAAGCGTGGCGATGACGGCGCCGGGCGCCTGATCGTGCAGTTCGACGGGCAGGGCGCGATCCCTGACCTGCGCACGCAGGGCAACAGCGTCGTGGTCGACGTCGGCAATGCCCGACTGCCGGCCAACCTGCAGAAGCCGATGAACGTCACCGACTTCGCCACGCCGGTACAGCGCATCGACGCCAAGCCGTCCGGTGCCGGTACCCAGCTGGTGCTGAGCACCGGGGGTGCCGTGGAGTCGCTGGCCTACCAGAGCGGCAATGAGTACGTGGTCGAGATCAGCCCGCGACAGGCCCCGGCCGCCGTCGGCGCGGTCACCGCCGGCAGCGTCACCCAGGCGGCCAAGGCCGTCGGCCAGCGTGGTTTCACCGGCAAGCCGGTGACCTTCAACTTCCAGGACGTGCCGGTGCGCACCGTGCTGCAGTTGATCGCCGAGGAGTCCAACCTGAACGTGGTTGCGTCCGACTCGGTGCAGGGCAATGTGACCCTGCGCCTGGTCAATGTGCCATGGGACCAGGCGCTGGACATCGTCCTGCGCGCGAAGGGCCTGGACAAGCGTCGCGATGGCAGCGTGATCTGGGTGGCGCCGCAGGCTGAACTGGCCAAGTTCGAGCAGGAGAAGGAAGACGCGCGCATCGCCATCGAGAACCGCGAAGACCTGCGGACCGACTACATCCAGATCAACTACCACAGCGCCACGCAGATCTTCAAAGCGCTGACCGAGGCCAAGGGCATCGGTGGCAGTGGTGGTGGTGGCAGCGGCGGTGGTTCGGGCAGCTCGTCGCAGGAAGACAGTGGCTTCCTGTCCTCGCGCGGCCGCATCGTGGCCGACGAGCGCACCAACACGCTGATGATCAGCGACATCCCGAAGAAGATCGCGCGCATGCGCGAGCTGATCAACGTGATCGACCGCCCGGTCGACCAGGTGCTGATCGAAAGCCGCATCGTCATCGCCACCGATACCTTCGCCCGCGAACTGGGCGCGAAGTTCGGTGTCAGCGGCAGCCGTGACAACGTGTACTTCAGCGGCAGCCTGGATGCCAATGCCGAGACCCGCAAGTCGCAGGTCGCAACAGACCTGGCCAACGCCAAGGCCGAGCGTGACTGGGAAGCCGGTGGCCGGGTCGGCCCGCCGCCGGTGAAGTCCGGCTCGGCGATCACCCGTGGCCTGAACTGGAACCTGCCGGTGGCCGCCGCCAGCAACCCGGGTTCGCTGGCACTGTCGATCCTCAATGCCGGCTACCTGCTGGACGTGGAACTGTCGGCCATGCAGCAGGAATCGCGAGGCGAGGTGATCTCCAACCCGCGCGTGGTCACCACCAACCAGCGCGAAGCGATGATCAAGCAGGGCAAGGAGATCGGTTACGTCACCATCAGCGGTGGTACCGCTGGCGGCGTGGCGACGCCGAACGTGCAGTTCAAGGAAGTGGTGCTGGAGCTGAAGGTCACCCCGACCATCACCAACGACAACCGCGTGTTCCTCAACATGCAGGTGAAGAAGGACGAAGTCGACCAGCTGATCCAGCTGGAGGGCTACGGCACCGTGCCGTCGATCAACCGCCGCGAAGTCAATACCGCGGTTCTGGTCGAGGACGGGCAGACCGTGGTGATCGGTGGTGTCTACGAGTTCACCGATCGCAACAGCATCAGCAAGGTGCCGTTCCTGGGCGACGTGCCGTTCCTGGGCAACCTGTTCAAGAAGCGCGGCCGCAACAAGGACAAGGCCGAACTGCTGGTGTTCGTCACCCCGAAGGTGCTGCGCGTGGCCAAGCAGAACTGAGCCATCGCTCCGAAGTCTTCGAAGAAGGGCCGCCCTGTGCGGCCCTTCCTCGTTTCCGCCGGTAGATCCACGCCATGCGTGGATGCGCTGTTCAGCCGTTCTTGATGCCAATCGCAAGGCACCCTGCGATGATGTCGGGAACCCGTGCCGTCCTGCGCCGGTCAAAGGCCCCCATGAACCTGCCACCGCCGATGCCCGAAACCATCTCGCCGCCGCCCGCGCCGGCCATCTCCCGCCTGCATGCGGCATTCACCGGACTGCGCGACGCGTTGTCGGCCGAGATCGTCGGCCAGGCGGCACTGGTCGAACGCCTGCTGATCGCGCTGCTGGCCGACGGCCATCTGCTGGTGGAGGGGGCACCGGGCCTGGCCAAGACCACGGCGATCCGTGCGCTGGCTTCGCGCCTGGAAGCGGACTTTGCCCGCGTGCAGTTCACCCCCGACCTGCTGCCGGCCGACCTCACCGGCACCGAGATCTGGCGCCCGCAGGAAGGCCGGTTCGAGTTCGTGCCTGGCCCGATCTTCCACCCGATCCTGCTCGCCGACGAGATCAACCGCGCGCCGGCCAAGGTGCAGTCGGCGCTGCTGGAAGCCATGGGCGAGCGCCAGGTCACGGTCGGCCGGCATACCTATGCGCTGCCGCCGCTGTTCCTGGTGATGGCCACGCAGAATCCGATCGAACAGGAAGGCACGTTCCCGCTGCCGGAAGCGCAGCTGGACCGCTTCCTGATGCATGTGCGCATCGGCTACCCGGACCAGGCCGCCGAATCGGAGATCCTGCGGTTGGCCCGTGAGCGTGCCCGTGGTGCATTGGGCGAGGCCGCGCCGGCGCCGGACAAGATGCCGATGCAGGACGTGTTCGATGCCCGCCGTGAAGTGCTGGACCTGCACATGGCACCGGCACTGGAGCGCTACCTGATCGAGCTGGTGCTGGCCTCGCGCGACCCCTCGCGCTACGACGCCGGCCTGGGCCGCCGCATCGCCTGGGGGGCAAGCCCGCGCGGCTCCATCGCACTGGAGCGCTGTGCCCGTGCGCGCGCCTGGCTGGCCGGCCGTGATTTCGTCACGCCCGACGACGTGCGTGCGGTCGCCGCCGACGTGCTGCGCCATCGCGTGCTGCCCAGCTATGAAGCCACCGCCGAGGGCTGGGATGGCGAGCGCCTGGTGCAGGAGCTGCTGGCCCGGGTGCCGGCACCCTGAGCCTGCGCATGACCGATCGATCCCTGGAACAGGCACCGTCTGCGCTCGAAGGTGACGGCCTGCGCCCGCAGCTGGCCGAACTGGTCGCGTTGCGCCGGCTGGCACAGCGTCCGCCGCCGCCGCGCCGTGGCCGCACCGGCAACGCCGGCCAGGCGCCATCCCCGCTGCGCGGCCGCGGCATGGAGTACGCCGAGTCGCGCGACTATGTGGCCGGCGACGACGCGCGCCACATCGATTGGCGCGTGACCGCGCGCACTGGTCGCGCGCATACCAAGTTGTTCCAGGCCGAGCGCGAGCGGATCAGCCTGATCGTGGCCGACACGTCGCCGGCGCTGTACTTCGGTACCCGCGTGCGCTTCAAATCGGTGCAGGCCGCACGCGCGGGTGCTGTTGCCGCGTGGTCGGCGCAGCGCCGTGGCGATCGCGTGGGCGCGCTGCGTGGCAGCGACCGCGAAGCGCCGATCACCCCCGCAGGTGGGCCGCGCGGTGTGCTCCGCGTGCTCGACGCGCTGACCCGCTGGTATGCACAGCCGCCGGCCGACGATCTGGGCCTGGAGCGCGCGCTGGACCATGCCGGCCGCGTGCTGCGCCCAGGCGCGCGCATGCTGGTGCTGGCCGATCCGCAGCAGGCCATCCGCATTCCGCCCGCGCGCTGGAGCGCGCTGGCCCAGCATCACGACCTAAGCCTGGTGCTGCTGGTCGATCCACTGGAGCTGCGGCCACCGTCGGCGGCGTTGCAGTTCCAGACCGCGCAGCAGCGCATCGGTCTCGACCTGCGCCGCAGCGAAGTGCAGGCGCACTGGCAGGCGCATTTTGTCGAGCCGCTGCAGGAGCTGCGGCGCCAGCTCGGCGCGCGCCGCGTCGACGTGCAGGTGCTGTCCTCCGATGCGCCCAGCGACGCCTGGCTGGCGCCGTCGCCGACCGAGGTGCCGGCATGAGCGCCGCGCTGCCGTTGCGCGATGTGCAGCTGCCGCCGGCACCGTCATGGTGGCCGCCAGCCCCCGGTTACCTGATGATCGGCGCGGTGGTCATGCTGGTGCTGCTGGTGATCGCCGTACTGATGTGGCGGCGTCGCCGCCGTCGCCAGCGCTGGTTGCAGCTGTTCGATCAGGAACTGGCAACCGCCCCCGACGCTGCGGCCGAACTGGCGGCCATCGCCGGACTGCTGCGCCGTGCCGCACGCCATGCACGGCCGGGCAGTGAATCGCTGCGCGATGACGCCTGGTGGCAACGCCTCGACCCGCAGCGCACGCTGGCCGATGACCACCGCAGCCTGTTGGCCGAAGGCGCCTATCGCCCGCGCGTCGACAACCGCGACGTGGCGGCCATACGCAGCTGGGCCCGCGAACGCTACCTGGCGATGCTGCTGGAGCGCCGCCGATGAACCTGCTGGCAAGTTACTGGCCATGGCCGGACCTGCAGCTGGCGTGGCCGCTGGCTTTGCTGGCGCTGCCGTTGCCGCTGCTGATGCGCTGGTGGAAGCGCCGTGCAGCGCCGGGTGCTGCACTACGCGTCCCCTACGCTGCCGCCGAGCTGGAAGCGCTGTCCGGTGGTGGCCGCGTCGACGTGTCGTGGCTGCGCACGCTGTTGCTTTGGCTGGGGTGGTGTGCACTGTGCATCGCGCTGGCGCGACCGCAGCAGCTGGGCGAAGCCATGACACCCCCGCAGCAGGGCCGACAGATGATGTTGGCGATGGACGTGTCCGGAAGCATGGGCGAGGGCGACATGGTGCTGGGCGACCAGGCGGTCGATCGCCTGACCGCAGCCAAGGCCGTGCTTGCCGACTTCCTTGATCGTCGTGCGGGCGACCGCGTCGGCCTGCTGATCTTCGGTGACCGCGCCTACACGCTCACGCCGCTGACTGCGGACCTGGCCAGCGTGCGCGACCAGCTGCGCGACAGCGTGGTCGGCCTGGCCGGGCGCGAGACCGCCATCGGGGATGCCATCGGCCTGGCGGTCAAGCGCCTGCGCAGCCAGCCGGAGGGACAGCGCGTGCTGATCCTGCTGACCGATGGTGTCAGCAATGCCGGTGTGCTGGAACCGCTGCGCGCCGCGGAAGTGGCGCGCGCCGAGGGCGTGCGCATCCACACGGTCGCATTTGGCGGCGATGGCAGCATGCGGTTGTTCGGCATTCCGATTTCCACCGACCAGGATCCGGTCGATGAGGCCACCCTGAAGAAGATCGCCAGCATGACCGGTGGCCAGTTCTTCCGCGCGCGTGACACCGCGCAGCTGGCCGGGATCTACGCCGAGCTCGATCGCCTGGAGCCAGTGGCCGCGAAGGGCCCGAGCCTGCGTCCGCGCGAAGAACGCTATGCCTGGCCGTTGGGGCTGGCGTTGCTGCTGGGCGTGCTGGCCTGGCTGTGGCCGGAGTGTCGCCGATGATCGCGTTTGCTTCGAATCTTCCCGACTGGAACGCGCTGCACTTCCTGCGGCCCGAGTGGTTGTGGGCGCTGCTGGCGCTGCCGCTGATCATCGCGTTGGCGCTGCACCGGCAGCGACGCAGTGATGCGTGGCGGCAGGCGGTGGATGCACATCTGTTGCCACATCTGCTGGCCGCCGGTGCGAAGCGTCGCGTGCGCCTGCCATGGGCGCTGCTGCTGGGCTGGACACTGGCATCGCTGGCGATGGCCGGGCCGAGCTGGCGGCAGCAGGCGCAGCCGATGTTCCAGGCCAGCGCGCCGCTGCTGGTGGTACTGGACCTGTCCAGCCGGATCAGCGCAACCGATCTGCCACCGTCGCGCCTGCTGCAGGCGCGCGCGAAAGTAGGCCAGCTGCTGCGCGCTCGCCAGGGCGGGCAGGTGGGGCTGGTGGTGTATGCCGATGATGCCTACACCGTGGCGCCGCTGACCGACGACGGCAGCAACGTCGCGCTGTATCTGGATGCGCTGTCGCCGGACGTGATGCCGCGCGATGGCCAGCGTGCCGACCGCGGCATCGACTGGGCAACACGGCTGATGCGGCAGATCGGTGCGCTGCAGGGGCAGATCCTGCTGGTCAGCGACCAGGCGGATGGTGAAGCTGCACTGGCGGCAGCGCAGGCACGCAGCCTGGGCCTGCAGGTGTCGGTGCTGGGCCTGGGCACGCCTGCCGGTGCGGCCTACCGCGATGGCAGCGGGCAGATCCGCCAGGCTGCGCTGGATGAGGGCAGCCTGCGCGCGGTGGCCACTGCAGGCGGCGGCCGCTATGCACGCATCGCCGCCGATGACAGCGATCTGCGTGCGCTCGGTGTACTCGACGCGCGCGAAGGCACGGCGGCGCAGCGGCCGGGCGAAGGCAAGCAGTGGCGTGACGAAGGCTTCTGGCTGCTGCCGCCGGTGATGCTGCTGGCATTGCTGGCCTTCCGCCGTCGTGCGCTGCTGGCGGCGGTGCTCGCGGTCGGCCTCGTGCCATGGATGAATGACGCGCAGGCGCAGGCACCTGCGACGCAGGCCTCGCAACCCGCGCAGGGCACGCTGTGGAAGCGTAGCGACCAGGCGCAGCATCAGCGCCTGGCCGAGGGGGTCCAGGCTTACCGCAACGGCGACTTCACCACTGCACGCAAACGCTTCGAAGGCATCGACAACGATGCCGGTTGGTACAACCTGGGCAACACGCTGGCACGCGAAGGCAACTACGACGAAGCGATCGCCGCCTACGACCGCGCGCTGGCGTTGCATCCCGGCATGGCCGATGCGGTTGCCAACCGTGCCGTGGTCGATGCCGCGCGCAAGCGCAGGCAGTCGGGTGGCAAAGGCCAGGATCATCAGAAGCCACCGCAGAGCGGGCAGCATAAGCAGCAGAACGATACCTCGGGCCAGCAGAACCCGCAGGGCCAGAAGCCGCAGCAGGGCCAGCAGAATCCCGGCCAGGGCCAGCCGCCGTCGGGCCAGCAGGGGCAGCCCAGGGCGGGTGACGACAAGAACCCGTCGAGCCCGCAGCCCGGCCAGCGCGGCCGCGATGGCCAGCAGGCGCCACCACAGGTGGAGGATGCCAAGGCACAGGCCCAGGCCGATGAGCAGCAGCGCCAGCGCATGCAGCAGGCGATGCAGCAGGCACGCGAAGGCGAGGCTGGCAAGGACGGCAAACCCGTACCGGGGGCTGAGGGCCGCACACCGCGCGAGCGCGAGGAGCAACAGGCGGTGGAAGCGTGGATGCGGCGTGTGCCGGATGATCCGGGCGCGTTGCTGCGGGCCAAGTTCCAGCTGGAAAACGAACGCAGGAAGAGGGAAGGGCGATGACGCGGGCGATCAACATGCACGGGCACTGGTCACGGCCGGTACTGGCGGCGCTGTTGCTGTGGCTGCCGCTGCTGGCCTGGGCGCATCCACGCGCCTGGCTGGATCGCGACCGCATCGCGATGGGTGATACGGTCACCCTCAATGTCGAGAGCGATCAGGGCGCTCCCGACTTCACGCCATTGCGCACCGACTTCGACCTGAGCGGCCAGACCAGCAGCCGCCAGGTGGAATGGAGCAATGGCAGCATGCAGCAGCGCAACCTGTATGGCGTGGCGCTGACGCCGCGGCGCAGTGGTGCGCTGGTGGTACCGGGCCTGCAGGTGGGAAGTGCGCGAACCGCGCCGCTGACGCTGCAGGTCGATGCGGCCGCCGTGGCCGGACCTGACAGCAATGCGATGGCCTTCATCGAAACCGTTGTCGATGACGATACGCCGTACGTGCAGCAGAGCGTGGGCGTGGTGGTGCGGTTGTATTTCGCCTCGCAGCTGGCCTCCGGCGAGCTGGTGCTGGATACCCCGGCGGGCGCGTCGTTGCAGCGGGTGGGCGATGACCGCACCGACGTACGGCAGGTGAACGGGCGCCGCTACAACGTGGTCGAACGACGTTTCCTGCTGATCCCCGAGCGCAGCGGCGCGTTGCGGCTGTCCGGTGCGCGTTTCAGCGGGCGCAGCGCCGGAGGTTTCTTCGATGACTTCTTCGGGGGCGGCGATGGCCGCATGAATGCCACCGGCGCAGACCGCACGTTGCAGGTGCAGCCACAGCCGGCACAGGCGCCGCAGCCGTGGTTGCCCCTGCAGAGCCTGCAGCTGCGCTACACCAGCGCGCCCACCAGTGCCCGTACCGGCGAGGCAGCCAACGTGGTGGTCGAAGCGGTTGCCGAAGGCGCGACCCGAGCACAGTTCACCGACCTGCCGGTCCCCGATGTCGGCGCCAACGCGCAGGTGTTCGCCGAACCGGCACAGTACGAAGAGACCTTCAACGGCAGCACGCCGCGCCTGAAGATCACCCGCCGCTATTCGATCGTGCCGCGCCAGCCGGGTTCGCTGGTGGTGCCGGGACCACGCCTGCCCTGGTGGGATGTGCGCAACGGCAAGGCACAGGAAGCGAAGCTGCCGGACCTGACGCTGGCCGTTGCGGCCGGTACCGGCGCCGCCACTGCCTCGCCGGCAGCGCTGCCACCGATCGACACCGCTGCCGCGCTGCCGGGCAGCGATGGACAGGATGGGCGTATCGCCGCGACCGATCCACGCGCCAGCGGCCTGTCCGAGCGACCGTGGCCATGGATGGCGGCGGCCATTGGCCTGGCGCTGCTGTGGCTGCTGACCCTGTTGTGGGGCTGGCAGCGAGGCCGACGCCCGCGTGTGGCGGCGCCTGCAGCCGGCAAGCCCTCTGTGACGACCGTGGTGAGCGGGCGTGCCGGCTTGGCCGAACTGCGCCGCGCGCTGGATGGTGAGGGTTTCGATCAGGTGGAGGCGCGTCTGTGTGCGATGGCGGGCGTGGAGCGCATCGAGCAGGTGATCGCCCGGCTGGATGACCCGGCCCAGCGCCAGGTGTTGCTGGACCTGCAGCAGGCGCGCTGGGGCGGGCAGGGCGAACTGGCCCCGTTGCGCATGCGCCTGCGTGAGGTCTTCCGTGACGGACCGCACTGGTCGGTGGCTACCGGCGCCGCCGACACTGGCCTGGCGCCGCTGTATCCAACGCGGCGAACCTGAACCGGCGCCGCTTGCGCGCTTTGTTAGAGTGCATTCATTTTTCGAGGAAACCCGCGCATGACAGCAGCTGCTGCCGACAAGAAGAAGTTGCCCCTGCATTGGAAGATGGGCATCGGCTTTGCGATCGGCCTGATCCTGGGACTGATCGTGCACGCCCTGGGCGGCAGCGTCGATGGCCTGCAGGCCGGTGCCAAGTGGGTCATGGACTACGTCACCACCCCGGCGTCGGGCCTGTTCCTCAACCTGATCTTCATGCTGATCGTGCCGCTGATCTTCTCGGCGCTGATCATGGGCGTGTCGGAGATGGGCGACATCCGCGCCCTGGGCCGCATCGGCTGGAAGACCCTGGCCTATACCGTGCTGCTGTCCGGCATTGCCGTAGGCATCGGCCTGGTGCTGGTCAACCTGCTCAAGCCGGGCGCCGGCGTGGATCCGCAGGTCGCCGCGATGATGCTGTCGGAGAACGCCGAGCGCAGCAAGGAAATCGTCGCTGGCATCCATGGCACGCCGAAGGGCATGGACATGCTGCTGTCGATCGTGCCGAGCAATGTGCTGCAGGCCGCGTCGGACAACGGCGCGATCCTGTCGCTGATGTTCTTCGCGCTGATGTTCGGCATCGGCATGGTACTGACCGACAATGAGAAGGTCGCCCCGTTGCGCCGCGCCATCGAAGGCGTGTTTGAAATCTCGATGACCCTGATCAACCTGGTCATCCGCCTGGCCCCCTATGCGGTGGCCTGCTTCATGTTCAATCTGGCCGCGCTGTTCGGCTTCGAGCTGATCATCCGCCTGGGCGCGTACGTGGGCGTGGTGGTGCTGGCGCTCGGCCTGCACATGGTCGTGACCTACGGTACTGCCGTATGGCTGTCCGGCCGCTCGCCGCTGTCGTTCTTCCGCGATACCCAGGAAGCGACGGTGATGGCGTTCTCCACCGCCTCCAGCAACGCGACCCTGCCGACCGCACTGCGCGTGGCGGACCAGATGGGCCTGCCGCAGCGCGTGTCGCGCTTCGTGCTGACCGTGGGTGCCACCGCCAACCAGAACGGCACCGCCCTGTTCGAGGGCGTGACGGTGATCTTCCTGGCCCAGTTCTTCGGCGTGGACCTGAGCATTGGCCAGCAGATCATGGTGATGGCGGTCTGCATCCTTGGCGGCATCGGCACGGCGGGCGTGCCGTCGGGCTCGCTGCCGGTGGTGGCGATGATCTGCGCGATGGTCGGTGTGAACCCGCTGGGCATCGGCCTGATCCTGGGCGTGAACCACTTCCTGGACATGTGCCGTACCGCCCTGAACGTGACCGGCGACCTGGCCCTGACCACGTTGGTGGCCAAGGGCGAGTCCCATGACGGACCGGCGCTGGGCACGCCCCTCGATTGAACGCGCCCTGAATGCCATGGATACTATCCCGACGCATGGAAGGCGTCGGGATTGGCGCCGTGCGAAAGGGAGCAGAAATGAGGATTTCGTACGTGATGGTCGCCGCCCTGGGCCTGCTGGCTTTCGACGCCAGTGCCCAGAAGGCCTGTGAAACCAACTACACCAAGACCGGCAGCTTCTTCGCCGGGCGCACCTTCACCACCTGGGACGTGGTGCCCAACGTTACCCCGGCCGACGCTCTCAAGCGTATCCAGATCGAGGGCGTGAAGTCGGGCCTGAAGGTCGCCAGCGTGGACAAGGACCTGGGCATGCTGACCCTGGAACAGAACGTCCAGTTCAATGGTGGCCAGACCACCCTGCCGTGGAACGTGCTGGTTGAAGCCGAGGGCAAGGGTTCCAAGATCACCGTGACCAAGACCACCCCGGCTACCTACGCCACTGGCGAGGACTTCCAGAAGAAGTCGATGTGTGGCGTGATCGAGGCTGCCGCGCCCAAGTAAGGGGTTGGCGGGACCAGATCCCTTTCACTGGCAAGGGATCTGGTCCTACGCCTGAACCCGGCCCCGCGTCTGTGGGACAATAGGCCGCCCGCACGTCCGCGGCCGCCTCCCGATTCCGACAGAACCATGACGCAGCCTACCCGTCGCCAGTTGGCCAACGCCATCCGCTTCCTCGCCGCCGATGCGGTTGAAACCGCAAAGTCCGGCCACCCCGGCATGCCCATGGGCATGGCCGACATCGCCGAAGTCCTCTGGAACGACTACCTCCGCCATAACCCGAGCAACCCGCACTGGTTCAACCGCGACCGTTTCGTGCTGTCCAACGGCCACGGTTCGATGCTGCAGTACGCGCTGCTGCACCTGAGCGGTTACGACCTGCCGATCGAGCAGCTCAAGCTGTTCCGCCAGCTGGGCAGCCACACCGCAGGCCATCCGGAGCGCCACGAGACCCCGGGCGTGGAAACCACCACCGGCCCGCTGGGCCAGGGTTTCGCCAATGCCGTGGGCTTCGCCCTGGCCGAGAAGCTGCTGGCACAGCGCTTCAACCGCCCGGAGCTGGAAGTGGTCGACCACCGCACCTGGGTGTTCATGGGTGATGGCTGCCTGATGGAAGGCGTGTCGCACGAAGCGGCCTCGCTGGCCGGCACCTGGGGCCTGCACAAGCTGGTCTGCTTCTGGGACAACAACCACATCTCCATCGACGGCAACGTCGAGGGCTGGTTCACCGACAACACCCCGGAGCGTTTCGAGGCCTATGGCTGGAACGTGATCCGCGATGTTGACGGCCACGACCCGGACAGCATCAAGGCCGGCATCGAGGCCGCGCTGTCGCAGAGCGACAAGCCGACCCTGATCTGCTGCCGCACCACCATCGGCTTCGGTTCGCCGAACAAGGCGGGCAAGGAATCCAGCCACGGTGCTCCGCTGGGCAAGGACGAGCTGGAAGCCACCCGCAAGCAGCTGGGCTGGGAATACGGCCCGTTCGAGATCCCGCAGGCGATCTACGACGGCTGGCGCGCCAATGGCGCCGGCACCCTGCGCCAGGCCGAGTGGGAACAGCTGTTCGACAAGTACGCCAGCCAGTATCCGGCAGAGGCGGCTGAGCTGACCCGCCGCTCGCACGGCGAGCTGCCAGCCGACTTCGTTGCCAAGGCCGATGCCTACATCGCCCAGGTGGCCGCTGAAGGCCCGACGATTGCATCGCGCAAGGCCTCGCAGCTGGCCATCGAAGCCTATGCGCCGCTGCTGCCGGAAATCGTCGGTGGCTCGGCCGACCTGGCGCACTCCAACCTGACCCTGTGGAAGGGCAGCAGGTCGGTCGCCAGCGACGACGCCAACGCCAACTACGTGTACTACGGCGTGCGCGAGTTCGGCATGACCGCCATCGCCAATGGCCTGGCCCTGCACGGTGGCTTCATTCCGTTCGACGCCACCTTCCTGGTGTTCAGCGATTACGCCCGCAACGGCGTGCGCATGAGCGCGCTGATTCCGGCCCACGCCATCCACGTCTATACCCACGACTCGATCGGCCTGGGCGAAGACGGCCCGACCCACCAGCCGGTGGAGCACCTGGCCTCGCTGCGCTACATCCCGAACAACGACGTGTGGCGCCCGTGCGATGCGGTCGAGTCGGCGGTGAGCTGGAAGGCCGCGATCACCCGCCAGGACGGCCCGAGCTGCCTGGTGTTCAGCCGCCAGAACCTGCCGCACCAGCCGCGCAGCGCCGAGCAGATCAAGCAGATCGAGCGCGGCGGTTACGTGCTGGCCGATGCCGCCGGTACCCCGGACGTGATCCTGATCGCCACCGGTTCGGAAGTCTCGCTGGCTACCGAAGCCAAGGCCCAGCTGGATGCGGCCGGTATCAAGACCCGCGTGGTCTCGATGCCGTCCACCGACGTGTTCCTGCGCCAGGATGCGGCCTACCGTGAATCGGTGCTGCCGAACGCGGTGCGCAAGCGCGTGGCCGTGGAAGCTGGCGTCACCGGTTTCTGGCGCCAGTTCGTAGGCCTGGACGGTGCGGTGATCGGTATCGACACCTTCGGTGCCTCGGCCCCGGCCGACCAGCTGTACAAGCACTTCGGCATCACCACGGCGCACGTGGTGGAAGCGGCCAAGGCGCTGTAAGCAGCGACATGGAGTGATGAAGGAAAGGCCGGCGCAAGCCGGCCTTTCTCTTTTTCTGTGGGGCGAAACGAATCGGTCGTCTTGCCAGTAGATCCACGCCGTGCGTGGATAAACGCTACATCGCCTCGCGCACGTCCATTAACGCGAACCCCAGCAGGTTCAATCCGCGCCACTGTGCCGGGTTGTGCGCGTCGGCGTGGTCCTTGGCCAGGCCGATGCCCCAGATGACGTCCACCGGGCTGGCTTCGACCAGCACCCAGCCTTCGGTAGAGCGCAGGAACGCGCCCAGTTCCGGGTTCTGCGCGAACTTGGCCTTGTTGCCCTCCACGACTAGGTCGTAGCGTGCCTGCGTCCAGAGCGCCTCGTCGAAGCCTTCGATCTTGCGGCCGAGCGCCTTGGCCTTGTCCGGCGTGGCGCTGGCGATGATCGTGTCGAGCAGGCCGGTGGCACCGAACAGGCGCGCCTTGCCGGCCATCATGTAGTGCTCGGCGGTGCGGTAGTGCATGCCATCGATGTCGAAGCCTGCGTCATACCACTGGCTGAAGCACGAGGCGGACACACCGATGCGCGGCGGCTGGTGGCCCCAGAAGCAGAGGTAACGCAGGTCTTCGCCTGCGGCCTGGCGCTGCTGCAGGTCACGCAGGAAACGGGAGTCGTCTTTCATCGCTACAGGATACCGCGTCAGCGACGGCGCTCCGGGAGCTGCCAAGCTTGGTTGGCAGCGATCCCCATTCGCCGGGCATGGCCCGGCGCCACCAGTGCTTACGCAGTGCGCGCCAGTGCCAGGCGCAGCAGTCGCGCATCCAGGCGCTCTGCGAAATCCTTCGGTGCCTGCAGACCCATGCGCTGCAGGTACACCGCATCGCCGTCGCCGGCCGGTTGCCGCAGCGCTGCCCAGACGGTGCGCAGCTTGTCGCTGCGGGTCTGCGTGTTGGCCTTCAGCCACGCCAGCGCTTTGACCAGCACCTGCTCGATCTCGTTGAAATCGCTGCCCAGCGGGTAGTCCGGCAGGCTGCCATCGGCGCGGAATGGTGCCAGTGCCGCCGCCAGCGCCTGGGGCGTGTTGCGCTGCAGGCGCTGCGGGTCGGGCTGGGATGCCGCCAGCAGCTTGCGCGAGGCCTGTGCCTGCTGCAGCAGATCGCCCTGGAAGGGCGCTTCGGTAATTGCGGTCATCGCATGCACGCAGTCCTCGTCGGTCAGCCCGCGCAGATCGGCGATGCCGTACTCGTTGAGGTAGATGTCACGCAGGTGGCGAGGGATGGTGGTGTGGCCGTAGTTCCAGCGCACGTTCGATTCCCGGCGGCCCTTGTCATCGCGTGCGGCACGGAACATCAGCACGCTGCGCGCTTCCGGCAGGGCATGTGCCATCGCCACGAAGTTGTACTGGCCGCCCACGCCGGACACCACGCGTCCATCGTCCAGCGCATCCGATACCGCCGCGCCGAGCGCGGTAGCCATCATGCAGGAATTGAAGAAACGCGCATGGCGGCGCTGCAGGCGCTCCAGTGCCTCGTTACCGCCATACAGCTGGTTGATCTCGCTGATGCGGCGCATGCCGATCGCACGGCATTCGTCTTCCGGCAGCGTGCGCAGCCACTCGTAGAACTCCGGCGAGCCCAGGTAGAAGGCGCCATGCAGGTACTCGCCTTCCGCGGCGAGGGTGGCGTGGTCGATCGACAACGTGCTGCCATTCTCGATGCGTTGCATCAGCGCCAGGTCGTCGTGCACCTTGCGCCTGATCACCCCGGTCTGCACCAGGCGGCGGAAGCCCTCATTGAGCATCTCGCTGCAGCCGTACAGGCCCACCTCGAACGGATCCACGCCGCCGATCTCCTGCACCAGCGGGTGGCTGGCCAGCTGCGGATCCAGCGCGTGCAGCACGCGGCGGTAGCGCGCGTTGTCGGTGTGGCGCAGCACCAGCGCATGGCTGAGGGCATCGGCCAGCGTGCCGATGCCGATCTGCAGGGTGCCGCCATCGCGTACCAGGGTGCTGGCATACAGGCCGATGGCGTAGTCGGCGTCGCCGACCGGCTGCCGCGGCAGCCCGAACAGCGCCGGGTACGGCGGAGGCGGAGTGATCACCAGATCGAAGAACGACACATCGACCGTCGCCGAGCCGCCCAGATAGGGCAGCTGCGGATCGATCTCGGCAATCAGCAACGGGCGTGGCAGGCCACGCGCGGTCATCGCATCGAGCGTGTCCTGGGTGATGTCGTTGTTGCACGACAGCGAAAGCCGACGGTCATTCGGCCGCATCGCCACCTTCTGCACGATGACCTGCGGCGCGCGCTGCGCGACCGCGTCGGCGGCATGGGTGTAGTTCAGGCTGGTATAGCTGGATTGCGCCTGCCGCGAACCGAGCAGGGCGCCGGACTGCATGTAGAACTCTTCCACCTGCACGTGCGCTGGCAACGCGTCGCGCGCGATCGCATCGGCATAGGCCAGGCGCGGGAAATCGTCGCCGAAGTGGCGCTGCGCGAACGGCGCAAGGAAGCGTGCCTCCAGGCCGTTGCCACGCGCTTTCGGCGGGTTCAACGACAGCGCGGTATACAGCTGCAGCGGCCGTGAGGGATCGTGCTCGACGCGCGCATACAGGGCGTTGAGCAGCCGATGCGGCTTGCCCAGCGCCAGCGGTGCCCCGATCCGCAGCGGCCCGTCCACGCGCGCAAACAGCCAGTCGACGGCGGCGTCCAGGTCGGTGAGGTGTTCGGTCATGCGCGGCGGTCCTGCGTGTGGGGGAGTGCGGGCATTACAGCATGTCGGGCTTGAACCGCCGTCGACGCGAGACTTCTGCGCCGGACACCATGAACTGCCCATCGCCGCGGTAATGCACCGTGCGCGGCAGTTTCGGCCGGGGCGCAACATGGGCGCGCACGATCTCCCAGATGAACAGATTGCTCGACGCCACCTGGCTGTCGTCGTACAAGCGGCATTCGAAGTTCGAGTGGCACTGCCCGACCAGCGGCGCGCCGACCTCGCGCGCGGGCAGCGCATCGAGCCCGAAACGGGCGAACTTGTCGACCTCGCGGCCGCTGCAGTTGCCGATGTCCACCACGGTATCGAGCAGTTCCACGCCGGGTACGTTGATCACGCACTCGCCACTGCCGACGGCCAGTGCATGGCTGTGGTTTTCATTCCACAGGTAGGTGGCGACCAGCGACGGCGAGAAGCCCATCACCATGTGCCAGCCCATCGTCATCAGGTTGTGCTGGCCGCGCCAGGCGGTGCTGACCAGCACGATCGGGCCGGGTTCGAGGAAGCGGCGGGCCTGCTCGACCGGGAATTCCTTCTTGGGAAGCGCTTTCATCCGGGGCCTCGGCTGGGAGGGCTCGATGCTGGCGCAAAGCCGATGAATCCGGAGTCGAGGGGCTTGACAGCTGGTTCGATTACGTGCGTAATCGATCTGTCGATTACGGATGTAAATCATGACCCCGATCAGCGAAGCCGAAGCCGTTGTGATGGAGGTGCTGTGGCATCAGGCACCGCGTAGTGCCGACGAAGTGGTCGCCGCGCTGGCCCACCGTGACTGGGCCGAGCCGACCATCAAGACCCTGCTCAACCGCCTGCTGACCAAGGGCGCGATCGCCGCCGAGCGCGATGGACGGCGCTATCTGTATCGCCCGCTGTTGCAGCGCCAGGCCTGGGTGGAGGCGCAGAGCCAGGACTTCATCGGCCGTGTCTTCGAAGGGCGCGTGGCGCCGCTGGTGGCGCACTTCAGCGAGCGCGGCCAGCTGAGCGCACAGGACATCGCCGAGCTGAAGAAGCTGATCCAGGAGCTGGATCATGACTGAGCTGCTCGGTGGACTGTGGCAGGCCAGCGTGTGGCTGGCCATGGGGGTGATCCTGCTGGCCGTGCTGCGACCGCTGCTGGTGTGGATGGGGGGCGCTGGACTGGCTTATCGCAGCTGGTGGTTGTTGCCGATGCTGCTGGTGACCTTGCTGCTGCCGTTGCCGCAGGCTGCGCTGTTGCAGCACGTGCCGACAGTGCCGCTGAAAGTCGAGCCAGGGGCGGTGGACGAACTGGCAGGGCCGTCGCTGCCATGGGCACCGCTGTTGCTGCTGGCATGGGCGCTGGGCATGGGCATCTGCCTGCTGCGCGACCTGCGCGCACAGCGTCGTTTCGAACGGCGCATGGGCCCGCTGAAGCCGCGCGCCGATGGCAGCTGGCAGGCCAGTAGTGATCCAGGCCTGCCAGCACTGGTTGGCCTGTGGCGGCCGCGAATCGTGGTTGGCCCGGACTTCGATCAACAGTTCAGCGCACAGGAACAGGGGCTGATCCTGCAGCACGAGCGCAGCCACCGTCGCAATGGCGATCACTGGGCCAACGGCGCGTTGCTGCTGGCGCGCGCGGTGTTCTGGTTCCACCCGCTGCTGTCCTGGGCCGCACGCCGCTTCCTGCGCGACCAGGAACTGGCCTGCGATGCCCGTACCATCGCCCCGCAGCCTGCGCTGCGCGGCCTTTATGCCGGCACGCTGCTGAAGGCGCAGCTGGTCCACCCGGTTGCGCCAGCGGTCTGCCATTGGCGCAGCCAACCCGTGTTGAAGGAGCGTATCGCCATGTTGAAGCAGTCCAAGCGGAAGGCATTGCCGTGGGTATCGGGGCAGGTGCTGGTCGTCGGGTTGTGCCTGGGAATGGGCGCAGTAGCGTGGGCCAGCCAGGGCGGTGCGATGGCCGGCCGCCCGGCAGCGGCGGTCACGGATCGGGAGATCCAGGTCGTCAAGATGCCACCGCCCTCCTATCCCAGGTCCGCGTTCGAGCAACGCCAGGTGGGCGTGGTGAACCTGCGCGTGGAAGTGGACGCCAGCGGCCAACCCACCGATGTCAGAGTGCTCAGTGCCACCAATCCGGGCGTGTTCGACGCGGTGTCGATCACCGCAGCGCGCAGCTGGACCTATCGGCCGGCGATGAAGAACGGCAAGCCGGTGGCAGGCGCAGTGAAGATTCCGATCACCTTTGCGATGGACAACAGCGAGGACGCCCAGTGAAGTCCGCGCCGCTGCTCGTGGTGGCGGCGCTGATGGTGGGGTGTGCGAGCCAGGAACGGCTGGCCACCGTGCACACCCGCAGCGAGAATGTCGGCCACCAGCGACTGCAGCCGCAGGCGGGCGGTGGCAGTGGGCAGTTGCAGGCGTATTCGCTGGGTGCGACCGAGGGCTACCGGATGCCGCAGTTGTATGCGGCACCGGACCCGGAGGTCGGTGATCGCGACCCGCGCGCGGAACTGGCGCCGACCACCATCTGCCTGCAGGTAGTGGTGGATGAGCAGGGCGGTGTCGAACGCAGCATGCCGCTGACCGATCGCCAGGACTGCGCCGCAGGAGCCGCACGCGAGAATGCGCCCCTGATTGAGGCTGCGCAGGAGGCCGTGGCGATGTGGAAGTACTCGTCCGCAGCGGTCTGCCACTTCGCCGCTGGCAAGGTGCCTGCCGACCGCGGCGACTGTCGCGGCGCCGAGCGCGTCGAGCCGGTGGCGGTCACCCTGCAGTACGCCTTCACCTTCGAGATCGTGAAGGGCCAGCACGTGGTGCGTACGCAGGGAAAATGATCGCTCGCGATGACCGGGGTAGCGCCGGGCCATGCCCGGCGGGCGCAGCGGCGTGGATCAGGCTCCACCCTGGATGTTGGCCTTCACCGCCGGTTGCATCAGCTTCGGTTCTTCCAGCGTGGCATCGCGGGCCTGGCGCACGCTGACGAACTCTGCCTCGGCCACGCCGTCATGCACGTGGATGTTGTGCGCGCGCTGTTCGCCGATGGTGGTTTCGTTGGCGAAGTCGCGGCCGCCCGGGCCGTAGTCGTGGCAGACGAACACGCGGGTGGCATCGGGCAGGGCCAGCAGGCGCTGGATCGAGCGGTACAGCTGTGCGGCATCGCCACCCGGGAAATCGCAGCGTGCGGTGCCTCCGTCGGGCATGAATAGCGAGTCACCGGTGAACAGTGCATCGCCGATCAGGTAGGCGATGCTGTCGCTGGTGTGGCCGGGCACGGCGATCACCTGTCCTTGCAGCTCGCCAATGGCAAAGGTTTCGCCGTCGCTGAACAGGTGATCGAAGATCTCATCGGCGGCCGGAAGCTGCAGGCCATAGCGCGGCGCGAACGTTGCCTGCACCGCGCGGATGCCTTCACCGATGGCCAGCGTGGCCTGCGGGAAGCGCTGCTTGAGCCGGCGCCCGGCCGATACATGGTCGGCATGGGCATGGGTTTCCAGCAGCCAGCGCAGCTGAAGGTCCTGCTGTTCGATGGCCTGCAATGCCCCGCGCAGCGGTGATTCGCTGCTGGCGTCGGTGTCCGGGTCGTAGTCCAGGACCGGGTCGATCAGCGCCGCCTCACCGCTGGCCGGATCGCTGACCAGGTAGCTGAAGGTATTGCTGTCACGGTGGAAGAACGACTGCACCTGGACCGGCATCGGAATTCTCCTCAGCGCGTGCCTAGCACGCGATTCAGCAACTGCGCCAGGTTTTCACCGGCCAGTCGCAGCTGCGCTTCGGCCAGCGGCCGGTAGCGCTCGGTGTATTCGTCACCGATTTTATGCGACGCCGGATAAACGCCAGCTTGCATGGAGATGCGGCAGCTGGCTTCGGCCCAGGCCTGCGGGTCGCGCTGCGGGTTGGACTGGCGCGCCAGCTTTGGCGCGCGCTGGCCCTGCAGCACCGGCAGGTAGCCGGCATCGTCCAGCTTGCGGGTGTTGAGCATGCCGCTGTCCCACAGCGAGTGCAGGTTGGTACCGCGGTTGCCGAACTGCAGCTGGAAATCGTTGCCGCCCTTGTCGTGGGCGTAACCGGCGTGCATCGGCTGGTGGATATCGCCGACCAGGTGCACGACGAACTTCAGTGCCTGCAGGCGCTCGCCATCGGTCAGGCTGCGATCACCGAGGATGGCGCTCTGTGCCTTCAGGGCCTCGACGATGCAGTTGCCGTTCTTGCAGTGCTTCGGTGCTTCGTAGTGGCAGTCGTCTTCGGCGATGTTGACGTAGTGCCAGCCGGCCGAGCGACGGCCCAGACCCGGGTCCTTGGCGCGCAGCTGGTCGGCCCAGGGCGCGATGCTGGCCAGCGTGGCGTCTGGCTCGATGGCCAGCAGGCGGTCCACTTCGGCGCGGGCGGCGGGGTTGAGGCGGGCGTCGGCGACTTCGGCAACCAGGCGGTGGCCTTGCGCGCCCCAGGCATGGGCGGGGGCGGAGACGGACAGCAGGGCCGGCGCCAGGGCGGCGGCGAGGAACAGGGAGTGCAGGGCTTTCATGCACACATTCTAGCGGGGTAGGTGGATTGAGGAGCGGCGCGTTCCTGTTCCGAAGTGGGAGCGCAGAGGGAGGGGCGGCGGGACACGCCGTAAATCCGTCCCTGGAGGCTCGATGGCGCCATCCATGGCGCCAACGGTCCCGCAGCGCCTGCCCCTGCAGCCCCATCCAACATGGCCGCGGAGGCGGATGCAAACGTCAAAGGCAACATCAAGAACAAATGCAGGATCAAAATCCGCCTTTTGCAATTGCAGGCAACCATTACGCCTCGGATGTACAGGCTCTGCTCCCCGCCTCGCCCCAGCTCCGGAACCGCTTCAGTCTCAGGCACAAAAAAGCCCCGGCAATCACCGGGGCAACATGCTGCGAGGGTTTGTGCGTGCAGCGGGGGAGCGGGGGCGAAGCCCCCGCAATCAACACACCGCTTAGAACTTGAAGACGTAGGACGCGCCGTAGACCAGCGGATCGATGTTGACGGTGCCGATCTTCTCGCCGTTCAACTTCACCTTGCTGTCGATGTCGATCCAGCGCATGTCCACGCGCAGGGCGCCCTTCTCGCCGATCGCGAAGTCGATGCCCGCATGCGCGGCCAGGCCCCACGAATCCTGCAGCTTCAGCTTGCTGCCGGCCAATGCACCGGTGGTGTCTTCGCTGAAGAAGGTGGTGTAGTTCACGCCCGCGCCGATGAACGGCGACACCTTGCCCTTGCTGTTGAAGTGGTACTGCACGGTCACCACCGGCGGCAGCTGCTTGGTGCTGCCGACGCGGCCCAGGCCGTTGATGTTGATGTCGTGCTTGAACGGCAGTGCGGCCAGCACTTCGATGCCCAGGTTGTCGGCGATGAAGTACTCGCCGGTGATGGTCGGCTTGACGTCGTTGTCGACGTCGACCTTCAGGGTGCCGCCGGCCAGCCAGCCGTTGTTCGACTTCGGCGCCACCTGGTGCACGCCGGCCGAAACGGTCCAGTCGCCCTTGGACTGGGCCATGGCCGGGGCGGCGGCGAGGGACAGGGCGGCGGCCAGGCTGGCCACGATCAGGGGGGAGGTCTTGCGCATGGGGGTGTTCTCGTTGCTGGGTGGATGGCGACAGTCTCGGCCTCACGCCGCGCTAACGCTTTGATCCGGATCAAATCCTGTCCGCCGACCTGCTGGCGGCCCGGCCTGGCCCACGGTGGCCAGCCTCGGCCTGCTAGACTTGTGGGCCCTATCCATCCCGCCGCACCCGTCGCGGCTGCAGGAGCTTGAGAAATGGCAATCAAGGTTGGTATCAACGGTTTCGGTCGCATCGGGCGTAACGTCCTGCGCTCGGCGGTGCTGAACTTCGGCGACGACATCGAAATCGTGGCCATCAACGATCTGCTGGAGCCGGATTACCTGGCCTACATGCTCAAGTACGACTCCGTGCACGGCCGCTTCGAGGCCGACGTGGCGGTGCAGGGCAACGACCTGCTGGTCAACGGCAAGAAGATCCGCCTGACCCAGGAGCGCGACCCGGCCAACCTGAAGTGGGACGAAGTCGGCGCCGACGTGGTGCTGGAAGCCACCGGCCTGTTCCTGACCAAGGAAACCGCGCAGAAGCACATCGATGCCGGCGCCAGGAAGGTCATCATGTCGGCCCCGTCGAAGGACGACACGCCGATGTTCGTGTTCGGCGTGAACGACAAGACCTATGCTGGCCAGGCAATCATCTCCAACGCCTCGTGCACCACCAACTGCCTGGCCCCGCTGGCCAAGGTCATCAACGACAAGTGGGGCATCAAGCGCGGCCTGATGACCACCGTGCATGCGGCCACCGCCACCCAGAAGACCGTCGATGGCCCGTCCAACAAGGACTGGCGCGGTGGCCGTGGCATCCTGGAAAACATCATTCCCTCGTCCACCGGTGCGGCCAAGGCCGTCGGCGTGGTCATCCCGGAACTGAACAAGAAGCTGACCGGCATGAGCTTCCGCGTCCCGACCTCGGACGTGTCGGTGGTCGACCTGACCGTCGAGCTGGAGAAGGAAGCCACCTACGCCGAGATCTGCGCTGAAGTGAAGGCACAGAGCGAAGGCGCGCTGAAGGGCATCCTGGGCTACACCGAAGACAAGGTGGTGGCCACCGATTTCCGCGGCGAGACCTGCACCTCGGTGTTCGACGCCGACGCCGGTATCGCCCTGGACGGCACCTTCGTCAAGCTGGTGACCTGGTACGACAACGAGTGGGGCTACTCCAACAAGTGCCTGGAAATGGCCAAGGTCATCGCCGCCAAGTAAGGCCGGTGTGGATCGAAGACGGACCCCGGCCTGGCCGGGGTTCGTCGTTTATGGGCCCCACCCTGTCGTAGCATGGGGCGGTCGACCGCCGCCGCTGGGGCGCGGGATCGCATTGGAAGCACGCAATGGAAGCACTGATAGCCCTGGTCGTACTGGTTCTTCTGGCCATCCCGCTGTTGCTGGTGGTCGCGCTGGTGATGATTGCCGGCCTGCGCCGCCGCGTCGCTGCGCTGGAAAGCGCGATGGCCGCCGCGCCGGCCGCCGTCAGGCCGGCCGCCACCGCACCCGCGCCTGAACGGCCTGGGGCCGCACCTGCTGCCAGCGCCGATCCACCGTTCCTGCGGCCGGCCGCCGCTGCTGTGCCTCAGCCCCCGCAGCCACCGGTGCGCGAAGCAACGCCCACCGGGGTGCCTGTCCCCCGTCCTGCTGCGCCACCGCCGGTGCCACCGGTGCCGGTGCAGCCGCCGCTGCCTTCCGAACCGGCACTGCCCAATGTCATCGAGCGTGGCATCGGTGCGGTCAAGCGCTGGTTCACCGAAGGCAACGTGCCGGTCAAGATCGGCATGCTGGTGCTGCTGGCCGGTGTCGCTGCGCTGCTGAAGTACGTCAGCGACCAGGGCTGGCTGGTGCTGCCGATCGAACTGCGCCTGGCCGGCGTCACCGTGGCTGCGCTGGGCCTGCTGGCCTTCGGCTGGCACCAGCGCGAACGCCGGCGGCTGTTTGCGCTGGCGCTGCAGGGCGGTGCCATTGGCGTGCTGTTGCTGACCATCTTCGCCGCATTCAAACGGTTCGAGCTGCTCAACCCCGGGTTTGCCTTCGCCAGTTCGATCGCGCTGGTGGCCGGCCTGTGCGTGCTGGCGGTGGTGCAGAACTCGCGCACGTTGGCGGTACTGGGCATCCTGGCCGGCTTCATGGCACCGCTGTGGCTGTCCACCGGCAGTGGCAACCACGTGGGGCTGTTCAGCTACTACGCGGTGCTCAACGCTGGCATCTTCGCCATCGCCTGGTTCCGTCCGTGGCGTGCGCTGAACCTGCTTGGCTTCGCTTTTACCTTCGGCATCGGTACGTTCTGGGGCGTGTTGCAGTACGCGCCGGACAAGTTCAGCAGCACCGAGCCGTTCCTGCTGCTGTTCTTCGCCTTCTACCTGTTGATCCCGCTGCTGTACGCGCGCCGGCAGCCCGCCGGGCGACGTGACCTGGTCGACGGCAGCCTGGTGTTCGGCACGCCCTTGGTCGCCTTCTCGATGCAGGCAGGCATGCTGCACGCGCAACCGATGACGCTGGCGCTGTGCGCGCTGGGCCTGGCGGCGATCTATGCGGTATTGGCCCGGGCGCTGATCGCACGTGCGTCGTACACCGTGCTGGCGCAGTCGCATGCGGTGCTGGCGGTGGGCTTCGCCACGCTGGCGGTGCCGCTGGCATTGTCGGCGCGCGCCACCGGCGCCGTGTTTGCACTGGAAGGTGCTGGCCTGGCGTGGTTGGGGCTGCGCCAGAAGCGCTGGCTGCCGCAGGTCTCCGGCGCGTTGCTGCAGATCGGCGCCGCATTCGCCTTCGTTGCCGGTGGCGATCACTGGCACGAAGACCTGCGCTTCCTGATCAACCCGACCGCCATTGGCGCGCTGCTGCTGGCCCTGGCCGGCTTCGCGTCGGCGTGGAGCTACCAGCGCAGGCCGCGTCATGAGGTCGCACTGGTGTATTACCTGTGGGGCCTGCTGTGGTGGCTGGGCGGCCTGGTCCATGAGATCACCCGCTTCTTCCCGTACCGCACCGAAGTGGACGCGTTGCTGGTGCTGGCCGCGGTCACTGCCTGGCTGGCGGCCGAAGCGCAGCGTCGCCAGCCGGCGCGTGCGCTGGGCGTTACTGCGCTGGCCATGCTCGCGCTGGGCTTCCCGCTGGCCCTGATGCAGAGCGATGCACACCACCAGCCGTTCGCCGGTCATGGCGCGCTGGCCTGGGCGGTGTTCGCGGTGCTGGGCGTGCGGACCCTGCTGTGCCTGCGCCAGGGCGGCGATACCGTGGCCCGCATCGCGCAGTTCCTGTGGTGGCTGCTGTGGCCGTCGCTGCTTTCGCTGCTGGCCTTGTGGGGTGGTGGCGAGGCCGGCCTGGCGCAGGGTTGGACGACCCTGCTGGTGACCTTGCCGTGGCTGCTGATGGCGGCGCTGTCGCTGTGGCGCTGGAACGCATTGCGCTGGCCGCTGGGCGCGGCCTTCGACAGCGTGCGCGTCCCGCTGCAGTGCGTGCTGTTCGGCCTGCTGGCGATCGGCTGGCTGTTCGGCCAGCTGCTGCCGGGCGACGCCGCACCGCTGCTGTGGCTGCCGGTGCTGAATCCGGCGGAGATCGGCCAGTGGCTGAGCTTGTTGCTGCTGGCGCGCTGGCTGTACGGCGATCAGCAACCGCAGGCGCCGCAGGCATTGCTGAACATCCGCATGCCGCTGCTGGCATTGGCGGCCTTCCTCGCGTTGACCAGCCTGGTGCTGCATGGCGTACACCAATGGGGTGGACTGGCGTGGAATGCGTCGATGATGCGCTTCAGCCTGGCGCAGACCAGCCTGACCGTGTTGTGGAGCGTGCTGGGTGTGATTGCCTGGGTGTGGGGTTCGCGTCGCAGCCAGCGTGTGTTGTGGATGGTCGGTGCCGTGCTGATGGGCGTGGTGCTGGCCAAGCTGGTTATTGTCGATCGCCAGCACCTGGGCAACCTGCTGGGCATCGCATCGTTCATCGCCTACGGCCTGCTGTGCACGGTAGTGGGTTATCTGGCACCGGCACCGCCAAGCGCGGCGCCGACCGTGGAGGAAACGCAATGAGGAAGTGGAGCAGGGCGCTGCTGCCGGCGATGTTCGGCATGCTGGCCGCCGTCGTGGTACAGGCGGCTGATTACCGCACGCAGTATGCCGAGCAATGGCCGCTTACATTGTCCAGTGCGCAGTCCGGTGCCTACCGTATCGTGCTGGAGCCGGCGATCTACCGCCGTGCCGTAACCGCCGATCTCAGCGATCTGCAGGTGTTCAACGCGGCCAGCCAGTTGTTGCCGTCGGCACTGCTGGCGCCGGACCAGCCGCTGGCGCAGTCGCCGGTGCAGCGTGAACTGCCGTGGTTCGTGCTGCCGCCGCTGGCCGATGCCCAGCGCAACGACCTGCAGCTGCTGACCGAGCGCGATACCGATGGGCGCGTGCGCCGGGTCGAAGCGCGGGTGGGTGGCGGGGCAGCGGCGAGCGGGCAGGGCGGCTGGCTGATCGACGCCAGCATGCTCGACCAGCAGCCGCTGGCGGCACTGGTGCTGGACTGGACCGACAGCGGCCAGCCGCTGCAGGCGCAGGTGCAGCTGGATGCCAGTGACGACCTGCAGCACTGGCGATCGATTGGCCGCGACGTGCCGCTGGTGGATCTGCAGCGCGCCGGCAAGCGCCTGCTGCAGCGCCGCCTGCAGGTGGACGGCGCTGCACGCTACCTGCGCATCCTGGCGCAGGGCGACTCGCGCCTGCCGACCCTGCGCGGCGTACTGGCGGAACTGCCGCCAGCACCGGCCACGCTGCCTTGGGAATGGCTGTCGCTGGAGCCGACGTCGTTGGGCAAGGGCGAGTACACCTTCGAGATGGATGGCCGGTTCCCGGTGGCGCGTGCCGATGTGGCCAGCACCGATAACAGCCTGGTGCAATGGACGCTGTTCAGCCGCGATGACGAGAGTGCGGAATGGCAACGTCGCAGCGCGCCGTGGATCGCCTACCAGGTACAACAGGGCACGCAGGGCCAGCGCCAGCAGTCGGCGGCACAGCCGCTGGGCGGGGTGCACCGCGACCGCTACTGGAAACTGGTGGCGAATCCGGCGGAAACCGCCACCGCGCCGACACTGCGGTTGGGCTACCAGCCGGAAGTGCTGGTGTTCCTGAGCCAGGGTGCGGCGCCCTACGCACTGGCGGTGGGCAGCGCGACCGCGCGCCGCACGGACGCGCCGATCGGGGTGCTGATCGAGGAACTTCGGCAGCGCAACGATCCTTCGTGGCAGCCGACACTGGCGCGCCTGGAAGGCAGCCCGGAGCCGCTGGCCGGCGATGCAGCACTGAAGCCGCAGCGCGATTGGAAATCGTGGTTGCTATGGGCGTTGCTGGGCCTGGGCGTACTGGTGGTGGGTGGCCTGGCGCTCAGCCTGCTTCGGCAGAAGCCTGCGCCTTCGGAATAGGTTCCAGCGAACGGCGCAGCCCCTCGTGGGTGGGCGGTTGGTCGCGTAAAGCAAAAGCAAAAGCAGCGCTTGGCCGGGCGGGGCGGGTTCGCGGGGGACGCCGCAAGTACGTCCTTGTAGGCTTGGCAGCCGCATCCATGCGGCTGACACCCTCGCGAACCCACCCCGCCCGGCGTCTGACAATTTCCGTGTGCGTCCACCCACGGAAAGAAAAAAAGAAGAGCAAAAGCTGCTTGGCAGGGCGCTCTTTGTAGAGCCGAGCCCATGCTCGGCTGCTGTTCGCGATAGACCCAGCCGAGCACGGGCTCGGCTCTACATTTTTCTCCGGCACCAGAAACCGCTCTTGCCCTTTGCCATCTGCATCACCTCAGGTGCCTGTCGAGGCCGGGGCGGTGTGGGCTGACACCCCTGCCAGCCCACACCACCCCGGCCCACTCACAGCACCACGAAGCGCCAGCGCTTTGGCCGTTGCCGTTGCTGTTGCATTTGCCCTGCGCCTCTGCCTGCCGCAGGCATCGGCCCTCCCACCAGCCGCACCCGATACAATGGCCGTCTGCCGCAGTCCGGCATCCCGTCCCCGAGCCAAAGAGTTGCCCATGTCCATTGTCCGCATGACCGACCTCGACCTCTCCGGCAAGCGCGTGCTGATCCGCCAGGATCTGAACGTGCCGATCGAGAATGGCCGCATCACCTCCGAACAGCGCATCACCGCTTCGCTGCCGACGCTCAAGCGCGCGCTGGAGCAGGGCGCGGC
Organism: Stenotrophomonas maltophilia group sp. RNC7; assembly: GCF_030910085.1. Classification (NCBI taxonomy): domain Bacteria; kingdom Pseudomonadati; phylum Pseudomonadota; class Gammaproteobacteria; order Lysobacterales; family Lysobacteraceae; genus Stenotrophomonas; species Stenotrophomonas maltophilia group sp. RNC7. Next base: position 104,825 of record NZ_JAVFVN010000361.1, read on the forward strand.
GGTGATGGTCACCTCGCACCTGGGGCGCCCGAAGGAAGGCGTGTGGAGCGAGGCCGATTCGCTGGCACCGGTCGCCCAGCGCCTGTCCGAGCTGCTGGGCCGCGAAGTTCCGCTGGTGCGCGACTGGGTCGACGGCGTCGACGTGCAGCCGGGCCAGCTGGTGCTGCTGGAAAACTGCCGCATGAACGTCGGCGAGGGCAAGGATGACGAGGCCCTGTCGAAGAAGTACGCCGCCCTGTGCGACGTGTTCGTGATGGATGCCTTCGGTACCGCGCACCGTGCGCAGGCTTCCACCCATGGTGTCATCCGCTTCGCACCGGTCGCGGCCGGTGGCCCGCTGCTGATGGCCGAGCTGGACGCGCTGGCGCAGGCGCTGGATGCACCGGCCAAGCCGCTGTTGGCCATCGTCGCCGGCAGCAAGGTCAGCACCAAGCTGGAGTTGCTGGCCAATCTGGTTGGCAAGGTCGACCAGCTGATCGTCGGTGGCGGCATCGCCAACACCTTCATCGCCGCAGCTGGCTACAACGTCGGCAAGTCCCTGTACGAGCCGGACCTGCTGGACACCGCGAAGAAGATCGTGGCCGATGCCAAGGCACGCGGCGCCGACATTCCGCTGCCGGTTGACGTGGTCACCGCCAAGCAGTTCCTGCCCGACGCTGCCGCAGAAGTGAAGGCGGTCGATGCCGTTGCCGAAGACGACCTGATCCTGGACATCGGCCCGCAGACCGCCGCGCAGTACGCGCAGCTGATCGAGAAGGCCGGCACCGTGGTCTGGAACGGCCCGGTCGGCGTGTTCGAGTTCGAAGCCTTCAGCAAGGGCACCGAAGCGCTGGCCCGCGCGATCGCCAGCTCGAAGGCGTTCTCCATCGCCGGCGGTGGCGATACCCTGGCCGCGGTCGACAAGTTCGATATCGCCGGCGACGTCAGCTACATCTCCACTGGTGGTGGTGCGTTCCTGGAATTCCTGGAAGGCAAGACCCTGCCGGCTGTCGCCGCACTCGACGCGCGCGGCGCATGAGTGCCGAGCGCGGCAAGGATGTGCTGTTCTTCGATCTCGACGGCACGCTGATCGATTCGCAGGTGGGCATCACCGCCTGCATCGCCTATGCGCTGCAGAAGATGGACCATCCGGTGCCGCCGCAGGAAACCCTGCTGGGCTGGATCGGTCCGTCGCTGCGCACTACCTTCGCGCCGTTGTTCGTCGAACCGGCGCGGGTGGAACAGGCCGTGGGCTACTACCGGGAGCGCTTCGACGTCGAAGGCTGGCGCGAGCACACGGTGTACCCGCAGGTGGAAGGCACGCTGCGCACGCTGCATGGCCGTGGACACCGGCTGGCGGTGGTCACCGCCAAGAACGAGCCGCACGCACGCCGCATCCTCGCCCACCTGCCGTTTGGTGGGCTGTTCGAGGAGATCGTCGGTTCAACCCTGGATGGCTCGCGCAGCCACAAGCCGGAACTGGTCGGCGAAGCACTGCGCCGGCTGCAGGTGCAGCCGGCACAGTGCTGGATGATCGGCGACCGGCGCATGGACATCGAAGGCGCGCGCCACCATGGCCTGCGCAGTGTCGGCGTGCTGTGGGGCTTTGGCGGAGAGGCGGAATTGACGGAAGCCGGTGCCAGTCAGCTGGCACGTGAGCCGGCGCAGCTGGAAACGCTGCTGGCCTAGCTTCCTGTAGAGCCGAGCCCATGCTCGGCCCCACAGAACCGCCCCTGCGCCAGCGTATGTCCGGACGATGTCCGCTTCATGACCCGCGAAGTCAGGCGGCACAAGGCTGTAACCGTATACATGCGGCGTGAAGGATGTGCTAATTTCCGTTCTTTACCGGGAGAGGCCCATCCACCATGTTCGAGCGTCAGCGTCGCACCAAGATCCTTGCCACCCTCGGTCCGGCCACTGACCCGCCGGGCGTGCTGGAGGATCTGTTCCGCGCCGGCGTCAACGTGGTGCGCCTGAACTTCAGCCATGGCGATCCGTCCGGCCAGGCCAAGCGTGCCGCCGAAGTGCGTGCCGCTGCGGCCCGCGTGGGCGTGGAAGTGGGCATCCTGGCCGACCTGCCGGGCCCGAAGATCCGCATCGAGCGCTTCGCCGAAGGCAAGGTGCAGCTGAAGGCGGGCGACCGCTTCGACCTGATCGCCAGCGAGAACGCCGGCCCGGGCACTGCCAGCGAGGTGGGCGTGAGCTACCTTGGCCTGCCGCAGGACGTCGGCCCGGGTGATGTGCTGCTGCTCGACGACGGCCTGATGCAGTTGCAGGTGGTGGAAGTGCAGGGCGACCGTATCGTCAACACCGTGCTGAATGATGGTGTGTTGTCCGACCGCAAGGGCCTGAACAAGCAGGGCGGCGGCCTCTCGCTGGGTGCGCTGACCGAGCGCGACAAGGAGCTGATCGGCATCGTTGCCAAGATCGGCGTGGACTTCATCGCCGTGTCGTTCTGCCGCAATGCGCAGGACATGAACGATGCGCGCGACATCGCCCGTTCGCACGGCTGTGATGCCGCGCTGGTGTCGAAGATCGAGCGCACCGAGGCAATCGAGAACCTGGAAGAAATCGTCGAGGCCAGCGACGTGGTGATGGTCGCCCGTGGCGACCTGGGCGTGGAAATCGGCGATGCCGAGCTGCCGGGCCTGCAGAAGAAGATCATCAAGGCCTCGCTGGCGCAGAACAAGGTGGTGATCACCGCCACGCAGATGCTGCAGTCGATGGTGGAAAGCCCGATCCCGACCCGCGCCGAAGTACTGGACGTGGCCAACTCGGTCATCGACGGCACCGACGCGGTGATGCTGTCGGCGGAAACTGCCGCTGGCGCCTACCCGGTCAAGGCCGTGGAGGCGATGGCACGCATCTGCCTGGGGGCCGAGCGCCAGTTCCAGACCGAGACCGACTTCAACGCGTCGCCGCGCAACCTGGAACGTGCCGACCAGGCGATTGCCATGGCCACCATGTTCCTGTCGCAGCACGTGGGCGTGCGCGCGATCGTGGCGATGACCGAATCCGGTGGCACCGCACGTTACCTGTCGCGTTTCCGCGCCAAGGCGCCGGTGTTCGCGGTGACCCGCCATGATGGCGCGCGCCGCCAGATGGCGCTGATGCGCGATGTGTTCCCGATCAACTTCGACAGCCGCGGCCTGACCCCGCGCGAAGCCGCGCGCGGCAGCATCCGCCTGCTGGTTGAATCGGAACTGCTGCAGGCCGGTGATCGCGTCGTGTTCACCAGTGGCGAGCACATGGAAACCCACGGTGCCACCAATACCCTGCGCCTGCTGGAAGTGGGTGAGGACGGCCGCGCCATCGGCCTGGGCGACCTGTAAGTAGTGCTGCCCTGGGGCCGGCGCCGCGTTGCGGATCCGACCCCGGGGTCAGACCCCCGCAGAGGCCCTGACCCCCGACGGCGGGACACGGCGTGTCCGGTGCGGACATTGGAAGCGTTTCCATCCTGTCCTCCACGGCGAGGCAACGGGCCGCGGGGCTATACTTGTGTTTTTCCCGCACCCGCCACAGGAAATACATGAGCATCGAACAGCTGGCTGAAACCGCCCAGGCCATGGTCGCCCCGGGCAAGGGCATCATCGCGATCGACGAATCCACCGCTACCATCGCCAAGCGTTTCGCCGGCGTCGGTATCGAGAACACCGAGGAGAACCGTCGCGCCTACCGCGAGCTGCTGCTGACCACGCCGAAGCTCAACGAGCACATTTCCGGCGCCATCCTGTTTGACGAAACCATCCGCCAGTCGACCAAGGACGGCGTGCCGTTCGCCAAGTACATGGCCGACCACGGCATGATTCCGGGCATCAAGGTGGACAAGGGTGCGCACCCGCTGGCCGGCTGCCCGGGCGAGCTGGTGACCGAAGGCCTCGATGGCCTGCGTGAGCGCCTGCAGGAGTACTACAAGCTGGGCGCGCGCTTCGCCAAGTGGCGTGCGGTCATCAACATCGGCGAGAGCATCCCGTCGGGCACCTGCATCGAGTCCAACGCCCATGCGCTGGCCCGCTATGCAGCGCTGTGCCAGGAATGCGGCCTGGTGCCGATGGTCGAGCCGGAAGTGATCATGGACGGCGATCACGACATCGAAACCTGCTACGAAGTCACCGAAGCCACCCTGCGTTCGCTGTTCGACGCCCTGTACCAGCAGAACGTGCTGCTGGAAGGCACCATCCTGAAGGCGTCGATGGTCATCTCCGGCAAGGGCTGCGATGAGCAGGCAGACGTCGAGGAAGTGGCCGAATCGACCGTGATGTGCCTGAAGAGCACCGTGCCGGCGATCCTGCCGGGCGTGGTGTTCCTGTCCGGTGGCCAGAGCGACGAGCAGTCCACCGAGCACCTGAACGCGATGAACCAGCTGGGCAACCTGCCGTGGCCGCTGAGCTTCTCCTACGGCCGCGCCATGCAGCAGGCCGCGCTGAAGCTGTGGGCCAAGGACATGAAGGGCAACTACGCTGCTGCCCAGAAGACCGTGTACGAGCGCGCCAGGGACAACGGCCTGGCGGCGCTGGGCAAGTGGAACGGTTGATCCGTCCCATCGCTGGATGAACAAGGCAGCGCCGGCATCACGCCGGCGTTTGCTTTTGCGGGTATCTTTTCCGCCCCCATGCGCCCGGTCGGTGCGTGGGAACCACATGGAAGGCCAAGGAGAAACAACATGCGTTTGGCAGCAATCACACTGGCCGTAGCCACGGTCCTGGTCGCCGGCGGGTGCAACCGCATCGGCGGCGGCGCGGATGCGGGCAAGGCCGCGTCGCTCGATTTCGACAAGCCGGTCTCCGGCGAGATCACCTCGCGCAGCGGCATCAACTTCAACGACGGCAGCCATCACCAGCTCTACCAGATCAAGCTGGAAGACAGGGATCTGGTCGGCCTGAAGCTTACTGGTGCCCTCAGCGGCTCGATTGCGGTGTTCAACAACGGCAGCCTGGTATCCACCAGCAACACCGGCTATGAGCGCGAGGGGGACGTCTCGCTGGCTTTCCGCGCCAACGGCAGTGGTACCTACCAGGTGGCAGTCAACGCCGATGGCCCGACCGCGTTCGGCCCTTATCGCCTTCGCGCCGAGAAGCTGAAGCCGTACGACGGCAAGCCGCTGGTGGGCAGTGGCGAGATCGTCGATATGCTGGCCAGCAACTCGCAGGACTACACCTTGCAGGTGGACAAGGCGGGCCTGTACGAGATCCGGCTGGTCTCGGATGCCTTCGACCCGGTGCTGAAGCTTTCCGGGCAGGGCGTGGATGCCGAGAATGACGACGGCGGCGACAGCACCAACTCGCGCCTGACCCTGTCACTGAAGCCGGGCAAGTACACGCTGACCGCGCGCGGCCTCGGCGACGGCGTCAGTGGCATGTTCACCTTGTCGGCCAATCGCATCGAGCTGCCGGGCAACCTGGTCGATCGCGATGGCACCGCATTGCCGAAGTCCGGCAGCGTGTACACGATGCTCGACAACGATGGCGTCCGCCGCTTCCTGCTGACGTTGGACCGTCCGACCAATGTGCGGTTGGATGCGATCTCCGGCCAGCTCGATACCGTGCTGCGCGTGGTTGGCGGCGATGTCGAACTGACCGACGATGACGGTGGCAGCGATACCAACGCACGCCTGGAAGAAGCATTGCCGGCTGGTCATTACACCGTCGAGGTGTCCAGCCTGAGCAACGGCGCGGGCATGGTGGAAGTACGCGTGCAGGTGGACGGCGCCAGCGCCGACGAGGCTGCGGCCTCGGCGGCAAGTGCCGCTGCCGACGCCGCCGCTGCTGTGGCCGATGACGCCACCGCGGTGGAAGCTGCCAGCCGTTGAACGTGTTCCACACTCCGTGGGAGTGTGGACAACGGTGCTACAGGAAAGGCCGGGCAATGCCCGGCCTTTCCTTGACGCTGACCGCCGGATTCAGTGCGCGGCGGCAAGGCCCGCATCACCCAGGGGCGGCAGCAGCGACCCACGCGGTTCGCTGTCAGCACTTTGCCCGGCGGCGCTCAACGCCTGCTGGTAGGCCTTGGCCGTTGCGGTATTGAACGCCACCAGCACGATGCGCATCGGTTGCGCATGGCTGCGCTGCCAGGCCAGTGTTTCGGTGACAGCGATCTGCGCGGCCTGGTACAACGGGTAGCCATACACGCCGCAGCTGATCGCCGGGAAGGCGATGGAGTGCACGCCCAGTGATTCGGCCAGCTGCAGTGACTTCCAGTAGCAGTTGGCCAGCAACGCCGGTTCATCGCGCTGGCCGTCGTGCCAGACCGGGCCTACCGTGTGCAGTACATGGCGCGCCGGCAACGCATGGGCACCGGTGGCGCGCACTTCACCCGTCGGGCAACGCACGCCCGGGCGCAGCTCCGGCAACTGCTCGCATTCGGCCCGCAAGGCGGGCCCGGCTGCACGATGGATCGCGCCGTCTACACCGCCGCCACCGAGCAGCGTTTCATTGGCCGCGTTGACGATCGCATCCACCGCCAGGGTCGTGATGTCGCCCTGCCAAACCTCGATCTTCATGCGTCCGTCTCCTGCCTGTGAGGTGATCCGCGCAGCATCTGCGCCGGCTGTTCCCACGGTAGGGGACAGGGCATCGATGCTGCGTCATGACCGTCTCACGCGCTGCGATCCAACGGCCTTCGCGCACGATGGCGGGCGACGCCTTCACGCAGGCTGAAGCGGGAAGGGGGCGGATCCTTTTCCGAATGGAATAGGCTCTGACCCCGGCTGTTACGGCAGGCCGGCCAGCCAGTCGTCGTCGGATCCTTCGTTCACATCGGCGAACAGCGGTGTGGAGAAGTAACGTTCACCAGTATCCGGCAGCATCGCAAGGATCACCGAGCCCGGTTCAGCGCGGGCAGCGATGTCCAGTGCGCTGGCCACGGTGGCGCCGGCGGAGATGCCGACGAAGATGCCTTCCTCGGCGGCCAGGCGACGCGCGGTGGCGATCGCGCGATCATCTTCGACCGAGACCAGTTCATCCACCACGTCGCGGTTGAGCACGTCCGGCACGAAGTCCGGGGTCCAGCCCTGGATCTTGTGCGGCTTCCAGTCATCCCCCTTGAGCAGGGCGGCGCCGGCCGGTTCGGTGGCGATGATGCGGGTCTGCGGGCGTGCCACCTTCAGCACTTCGCCTACGCCAGTGAGCGTGCCGCCGGTGCCCCAGCCGCTGACGAAGTAATCCAGCCGCTTGCCGGCGAAGTCGCGCAGGATCTCGGCAGCGGTGGTGTTGCGGTGATACGCCGGGTTGGCCGGGTTGGCGAACTGGCTGGCCAGGAACCAGCCGTGCTGCTCGGCCAGCTCGGCCGCCCTGCGCACCATGCCGCTGCCGCGCTCGGCGGCCGGGGTCAGGATCACCTTGGCGCCGTAGGCACGCATCAGCTTGCGGCGCTCGACCGAGAAGGTTTCGACCATGGTGGCCACGAACTTGTAGCCGCGCGCGGCGGCGACCATCGCCAGTGCTACGCCGGTGTTGCCCGAGGTGGCCTCCACGATCGTGTCGCCCGGCTTGAGCAGGCCACGTGCTTCGGCATCGAGGATGATCGCCAGTGCCAGGCGGTCCTTCACCGAGCCGCCCGGGTTGAACGACTCGACCTTGGCGTAGACGCTGACCTGCGGGGGCGCCAGGCGCTGCAGCCTGACGATGGGGGTGTTGCCGACGGTATCGAGGATGGAGTCGTACAGGGCCATGGGAGCGCTCCGGAAACGGGGCCGCGCCGGGTTACGGCGGGCGAAGGGGGGAGGGCTGGCCGTTCAGGCCAGCGGCTGCCGGCTGACCGTAGCGCCGGCATATGACGCCCGGAAATGACCAGATACCTTTCTTAAACAACCTTTGGTTATAAGCTGGTGACGGCAATTGACCCTAGAGTGGACTTCCGCCCCATGCCGCCTGCCTGCCCATGACGCTGACCCAGCTGCGCTACCTGGTAGCCATCGCCGACGCCGAGCTGAACATCACGCTGGCCGCCTCGCGCGTGCACGCCACCCAGCCCGGCCTGTCCAAGCAGCTCAAGCAGCTGGAGGACGAGCTCGGCTTCCTGTTGTTCGTGCGCAAGGGGCGCAGCCTGGAGTCGGTTACCCCGGCCGGAACCGAAGTCATCGCGCGTGCCCGCGCGGTGCTGGCCGAAGCCAACAACATCCGTACGTACGCGGCAAACCAGCGGCGCGAAAGCCAGGGCCAGCTGATCCTGACCACCACGCACACCCAGGCGCGCTTCGTGTTGCCGCCGGCGGTGGCGGCGATCAAGCAGGCCTATCCGCAGGTCAGCGTGCACCTGCAGCAGGCCGGTGAAACCGACGCGCTGGACCGCTTGAACCAGGGTGACGCCGATATCGCCATCATCAGCACCGCAGGCGGTGAGCCAACCGATGGCATCGCAGTGCCGCTGTTCCGCTGGCGACGCCTGGTGGTGGTACCCAAGGGCCACCCGTTGGACCGCGCCGGCCGCGCACCGGACCTGGCCGCGCTGGCCCGCCAGCCGCTGATCAGCTACGAATCCTCAACCCGACCGAACTCATCCCTGCAACGCGCCTTCGCCACCAATGGGCTGGTGCCCGACCTGGCGCTGACCGCGCTCGATGCCGACCTGATCAAGACCTACGTGCGCACGGGGCTGGGCGTAGGCCTGCTGGCCGAGATGGCGGTCAGTTCCAATGACGAAGACCTGAGGTCGTGGCCGGCGCCGGATCCGATCAGCGAGTGCATCGCCTGGGCGGTGCTGCCGCGCGACCGCGTGCTGCGTGATTACGCGCTGGAGCTGGTGCACGTGCTGGCACCGCAGATTGATCCGCGCGACCTGCGCAGGGTGCTGGATGGCAACCAGGCCGCAGCGTGGCCGGTGCCCCCGACGTGGGAATCATTGACCCAGACCATCACGGTGTGAGGGGTTGGTCGAGCAGGGCTTGCAGCCCTGCACCCGCCGAATCAATGGCAACAGCCGAAGCAACAGCAACAGCTGGCTTCCGTGGGGGGCGGGGCGGTGTGGGCAGGCAGGACACGCCTTAAACCCATCCTTGGGGGCTCGATGGCGCCATCCATGGCGCCAACGGTCCTGCCTGCCCACACCGCCCCGCCTCTGACAGATCCCGATGGCTGTTGGTAGGTGTCGACCTTGGTCGACACAGTAGATCCACGCCATGCGTGGATGCTTTTCGATTCCAATTCGAAATATTCGATTCCGATGGAGATTCATCCACGCATGGCGTGGATCTCCTGCAGATCGCGGGAAGCTGTCGAAGGCGGGGTGGGTCCGGTTGCGGGGGCGTGAGCCGCATGGGCCCGAGGCATGCCTCGGGCGGGTTGGGCAGGACGCCCAACCCCGGTCTTGCCGTGTGCGCAGGACAGCGCACACGAGCAAGCGGCGACCGAGCCTACATGGACGTATTTACGGCGTCCCCCGCAACCGGACCCACCCCGCCTACCTACAGGAAGCCCGCTTTTGCTTCGGCTGTTGCTGTTGCTCCAGCTCGCAGCGGGTGCAGGGCGCAGCCCTGCCGATAAACCCCCTCCTGCGACGGTTCGTCGCACAGGGCAACCCTGGACCTGCCT
>NZ_JAVFVN010000377.1:0-392 GCF_030910085.1 Stenotrophomonas maltophilia group sp. RNC7
GGACCAACAATTTCTAACGAAGGAGGATTCCTCCAGTTATCAACGTTTTTTACAACGTCTTTTTTATAGGAATAATTCCCAAGGTAGATTTCCATTTGATGATGTAAAGGATACAAATTATCTTTATAATTCATTGAAAAATTTAGTTTATCTTTTTGTATTATATAAACAGGTAGCGTACTCACCTAAAGAGGCTAGACTTTTATTCCAAAAGGGTCTAGAAGATGGGGGGATATGGAATGTGTTCTCGCTCTACAATACGCGTGGAAAAGAGGATATTGAGCTTGCTAAAAAATCAGTACGAATATCTGCTGCGAAATGTGCTGTTTCACAGGATTTCAATCATGACTATAATTGTCTTGTTGCCGATTACAAAAAAGTAAGAAAGAGAC
>NZ_JAVFVN010000399.1:0-309 GCF_030910085.1 Stenotrophomonas maltophilia group sp. RNC7
GCCGGGCCCGCGCCTCAGAACCAGTAGACGAACAGGTACAGGCCCAGCCACACCACGTCCACGAAGTGCCAGTACCAGGCGGCGCCTTCGAAGCCGAAGTGGTGATCGGGCCGGAAATGGCCGCGCATCAGGCGGATCAGGATGACCGTCAGCATCGTGGCGCCCAGGATCACGTGGAAGCCGTGAAAGCCCGTCAGCATATAGAACAGCGAACCGTAGGCGCCCGAATTGAACTTCAGGTTCAGCTCGGTGTACGCATGGTGGTATTCGGCGGCCTGGCAGGCCACGAAGATGAAACCCAGGATGACC
>NZ_JAVFVN010000434.1:0-323 GCF_030910085.1 Stenotrophomonas maltophilia group sp. RNC7
CCGCGGACCTGAAGATTGCAGGCGATTTGTAGAGCCGAGCCATGCTCGGCTTCAAGGCCGGGCCGCCGAGCATGGCCCGGCTCCACATGAAGGAAGGCGGCGCAAAGCGCCGCCATCCTTATTTGCCGCGACCGAACAGCAACGCGATTCCGACAACCACCAGGGCCACCGGCCACCACGACAGCAGCAGCTTGGACAGGTTAAGGTGCGTCCAGCCCAGATTTCTGGCGAGCAAGAACAGGCCGATCACGATCAGCAGGACGGCGGCAAAGAGGTTTAATCGCAAAGGGTCGGCGAAGGCTCAGGAAACGGCCGGATATACT
>NZ_JAVFVN010000442.1:0-3338 GCF_030910085.1 Stenotrophomonas maltophilia group sp. RNC7
AATTATTCGGTCAGGATCCTCACGTAAACATTCGCGTAATAGCATGTCATAATCGACTGTATATTCACCATTCTCAGATTGCCTGCATCTAAGTGAAACAAAATGTTTCTCAGGGTATAAGGTTTTTAAATATAATTCAGGCTCATCTTCAAGTACAAAGGTCCGATCCCTATTAGGAATAAAGCCACTTATATATTTTAAAAGCTCAGTTTTACCACTTCCCGTTGGTCCAACAACTAAAATATTCAGTCCACCTTCAACAAAAGCTTGCAGTGCGTTTATCATCTCTTCGCTAGCTTGACCTGTGTTTATAATACTATCGCGACTGATTCTAATATTTGTTCGCGGCTTACGAATCGCTACTGCAATTTCTGATTCATATGCAATTTCTTTGCTAAGCATATTTACACGTAAATTCCCTAGTGAACTATTCGCATAGGGTTTTCCCCTATTAATTGTTTGACCTGTCGAGTTTACAATACGATAGACTAATTCCATCGCCTCTTCTAGAGAGTTAAATTTAATATCTGTGAGTGTTCTTGGTTGATTCACCCTTTTAACCATAATTTCATCAATTCTATTAATATAAATATCTGTAACCATTGGGTCATCACATAATGGCTGGATAGGTCCCATTCCAGCTACAGCATCTAATAATTGATCAATAATTTCAGCTGGAGACAATCCAGATAACACCAAGTTTTGATTCTTTGTATAAATTGAGATAATCTCTTTTAGTTCAGCCCTCTTATCAGCCCGTAAAAATGATTCCTGTAATACCGTCTGATGGTTATCTATTAGGAATTGTCTCAATTCATCAACCATTCCTGGAGGGACTTTCTTCATAGTTCCATATACTTTACCTTGTTTAGATCGATTAGAATAACTTGTAATACCTAGGCTCACCTTATTTATAGACTTAGGTCTTAATTCCCTAAGTATGTTTTGAATTTCTAAGAAGTCATATTTATTTTTTATTACTTTTAAATTAGAACTATTTGGATTCGAAACAGCTATTGCTTGAGTCAATTAATTTCACCCCCTTGAGAATAAATTAAATTTTGATTTTCGTTCTGGTACTATACTGGATTTCTTTAATTCAAACCCCATATTACTCAATAAAGTCTCTACCTCTTCGTTAATGCCATTAGAACCTATTTCTAGTTCTAGTTCAGCTTGTGGACGTTTCATGTCCCAACTAATCTCAAATGCAATCTCTTCTTTTAGCGCTTGTTCTTCATAAACCTGTGGTGAGATCCCCATAATTGATTTGTTTAAAATAGTACTCCACTTCTGCATATCAAACTCAACATTCTCTAAAACCTGTCTTGTTTTTTTGTATTCTTGCATACGCAGTAAATTAGGAGAAATAATATGAAATACTCTATCCACCTCTAACATTACTGGATAAGCAAATAAGTCATCTAAATTATTTGGTAAATTAAAAATTGTAATATCAAAATTACACTCTTTAATTGCAGTAATAAAAGTATTTATAAAGTCCGGATTCTCTAATTTCGGAAATTCATTAAATAAATAGTCTGCCGGAAAACTCAAGAAGTATAAATTTTCAGGAATCTTATTCATAGCTTCCCTAATTGCCTCACTCACTATCACATCATTTTTATTAGCGATGTAATTCATAATGGAAAAATTTTCTCTTGATTCTATTAAACGCATCATGTTCTTGCTTGGATGTGTTAACCCCGTAGATAAAGCAAAAGAAGGGTGTAAATAATCCAATTCTACATATAAGACTCTTTTGTCATTCTTCGCTAAAGTTTGGGCTACCGCTTGAGAAATCGTTCTTTTCCCTTCATTGACATGGTTACTCCAAAATGCCATTGATTTAATTTCATTATTATTAATTGATTCATTATTCATTAAATTAATACTCCTTTCATGTATGAGTACATTTCCGTATATATTTGAATTTTAGAAAGCTAGATTTAAAGTTCTAGCTTTCTAAAATTCATTTCTTCTGTAAATTTCCTTTTTCATCTACTTTAAAAAAGTGTTGTGGGTTATAAGTTAACATTTCTATAATATTTCTAGTTAATGCCTCATTACTCATTGAAGCTGGTGTTGTTTCATCCGTAAGATCTGCTACTTTTTTATCTTTTATTAAATCTTCATAAGATTGACCACTAGTTATCGGGATTATTTTCCCGTTTAATTTCGCTTTATTTAATACTTGCAGAGCATCTTTATCTACTGCAATTGTATATAAGCGAGCTTGCTTTCTAGTATTTGAAGGTTGTTTACCATCAGCCGCTTGAGTGTTAGGTACTGCATTAAACACATCAGAAGTTGTACTGTCTTTAACACTTACAACCCTTGCCTTTTTTGCGGCCAATCCAAAGAATTTTACACTTTCACTAATGAATTTCTTATCTAAATCCGCAATTCCAACTACTTTCCCTAGTTTTTCTGCTTCCAAATTTGTTGCGAAGTACAAATCCACATATGTGTTAGGTACAATTGCATTACCGTTACTAGTTTCTAAATCTACTAATACTGGAAAAGCATACTCACCTGGCTTTAACGAAATTACTCCTGCATCTGGTAACTCTTCTTGCTTTGCAATTTTACTTACATTCATATAACTATTTTTAGCTATTCCATAGCCATCTTTTGTCCACTTGCCAACTACATCCTCCTTTTTTAAAGCAGATTTTGGAGGAATACCTGACATAGGAAATTCTTTTTCTAAAATCATGTCCTCTGTTATTTTTGTATGTGGTGCAATATCTTGTTTGGTAACTATTGCTTTTACAGGTTTTACCTTGGATTCAGTTTGCATATAGGTATACCCCCAAACGCTGGCTACCGCCCCTAAAGCGATGGTACCTGCGATTAACTTTTTATTGTTGAAATTCAAATAAATTACCTCCTCAATTATTATTCATTCAATCGTTATACACTCCGCCAACAGGGGGTGTTCTAAGATCTTTTGCTTCTATAATTGTTATTTGTTTATCTGAGGTTCTAATGTAATTGTCATCTTTATATTCTCCCCAATTTTGAAAATAGTTTTTAGTATAACTTCCCTGTAATGATCTAACTCCAACAGATAACAATGGTGTACTATTTCCAAATTCACCATTATGTATCTCTAAACGTCTTTTTGAATTAGGGATATTAAAAGATGTATTTTTACTAAAGCTTTTTGCAAATGCTGCCTTAGCAACGTCTTCATCAATCGTCATACGTTCTTTTACCCGTAAATCTCCTCGATTTACTGCAAGTGATATAGCATCGACTGAGGCAATATCTACGCTTTCACGATTTTCTTGATGAATTGTATTAACACTAGCTAAGTCAATTTGAAAAAATAC
>NZ_JAVFVN010000460.1:0-336 GCF_030910085.1 Stenotrophomonas maltophilia group sp. RNC7
AGCAGATGTTCGTGCACCGTGGCAGCCGCGCGGCGCCGCCGGTCCCGACCACGCCGACCTCGAGCGACGTGTTCCACGCCTGACCGGTCCCACCGGTAGCGGCGGGGGCGTCCCCGCGCGGGGCTCCCCAACCCCCCCCCCCCCCCCGCCCGGGCCCCCGCCCCCCCCAAAACCCCCGGGGGTGTTTAACCCCCCCCCATGGCCCAACCCCCCGGGGGCGGGGGGGGGGCGCGCGGGCCCGGCGGGGGGGGGGGGGGGGGTTGGGGCCCCCCGCCGGGCGCGGGCCCCGCCGCTACCGGTGGGACCGGTCAGGCGTGGAACACGTCGCTCGAGGTC
>NZ_JAVFVN010000464.1:0-365 GCF_030910085.1 Stenotrophomonas maltophilia group sp. RNC7
CGTGGTTGTCGGTGGTCACAGCGTAGCACTGGGAGGGTATCGGCCGGGTTGCACCCGGCACCCGCAGAGGCCAGAGCCAGAGCCAGAGCCGAAGCAACAGCCGGAGCAAAAGCTGGGTTCCTGGGGGGATGGCGGGGTGGGTCCGGTTGCGGGGGACGCCGTAAATACGTCCCTGTAGGCTCGGTCGCCGCATCCATGCGGCTCACGCCCCCACAACCGGACCCACCCCGCCTTCGACAGTTTTCCGCGATCTGTCGGCCCTACCTTCTGTAGAGCCGAGCCATGCTCGGCTCAGATGTTTCGGATCTCGAAATATTCGATTTCGATGGAGAGTCATCCACGCATGGCGTGGATCGTGTCGACCA
>NZ_JAVFVN010000468.1:0-309 GCF_030910085.1 Stenotrophomonas maltophilia group sp. RNC7
GGATTGACGAAGAAGATATTGAGGCCGTAGTCCAAGCGCTAAGAAGCCCTTTTATTACTCAAGGACCGGCGATTACAGATTTTGAATCGAGTATCGCGGATTATGCAGGTGTAAAGTATGCTGTTGCTTTTTCAAATGGAACAGCTGCGCTTCATGCTGCCTGCTTCGCAGCGGAGATAGGTTCAGGGGATGAAGTAATCACAACCCCGATAACCTTTTTGGCCAGTTCGAACTGTGTATTGTATCAAGGCGGAACACCCGTTTTCGCCGATATTGATAAGCGAACCTATAATATTAACCCGGATGAAA